>DHKE01000073.1 GCA_002404675.1 Porphyromonadaceae bacterium UBA4702
CTTGACTACATCCGCACCGGCATCAACGCCGGCCTCAACATCGACGCATTCGCTCCGCGTCTGTCGTTCTTCTGGGGTATTTCGATGAACTACTTCATGGAGATAGCCAAGATGCGTGCTGCCCGTATGCTGTGGGCGAAGATTGTGAAGCAGTTCAACCCGAAAAACCCGAAATCACTCGCGCTGCGTACTCACAGCCAGACTTCCGGTTGGTCGCTCACCGAGCAGGATCCGTTCAACAACGTCGGCCGTACCTGCGTTGAGGCTATGGGCGCCGTGCTCGGCCACACGCAGTCACTGCACACCAACGCTCTTGACGAGGCTATCGCGCTGCCGACAGACTTCTCGGCACGTATCGCCCGTAACACGCAGATCTACATTCAGGAGGAAACATACGTCACCAAGCAGGTTGACCCATGGGCCGGTTCATACTATGTCGAGGCTCTGACCAACGAGATTGCTCACAAGGCTTGGGCTCACATTCAGGAAATCGAGAAGCTCGGAGGTATGGCCAAGGCAATCGAGACTGGTCTGCCGAAACTCAAGATTGAGGAGGCTGCAGCACGCACACAGGCTCGTATCGACTCCGGCAAGCAGAAGATTATCGGTATCAACGAGTGCCGTCTCGAGCATGAAGACCCGATTGATATCCTCGAGGTGGACAACACCGAGGTCCGCAAGGAACAGTGTGCTCGTCTTGAGGACCTCCGGGCTCACCGCGACAATGATGCTGTCAAGAAGGCTCTTGAAGCCATCACAGAGTGCGTAAAAGACCCGTCAAAGGGCAACCTCCTCGACCTCGCAGTCAAGGCTGCCGGCCTGCGTGCCACACTCGGTGAGATTTCCGACGCTTGCGAGGCTGTCGTAGGTCGTTACAAAGCTGTAATCAAAACTATTTCAGGAGTGTATTCAAGCGAAGAAAAGGGCGATGCCGAGTTTGACGAGGCTCGCCGAATGGTTGCCGATTTCGCAAAGCGCGAAGGTCGCCAGCCGCGTATCATGATTGCCAAGATGGGCCAGGACGGTCACGACCGCGGCGCAAAGGTTGTCGCTACGGGCTATGCCGACTGCGGCTATGACGTGGATATGGGCCCGCTGTTCCAGACTCCCGCCGAGGCTGCTCGCCAGGCTGTCGAGAACGACGTTCACATCCTCGGCGTAAGCTCGCTGGCTGCCGGTCACAAGACCCTCATCCCGCAGGTTATCGCCGAACTGAAGAAACTCGGCCGTCCCGACATCATGGTGACTGCCGGCGGCGTTATCCCGGCTCAGGACTATGACTTCCTCTACAAGGCCGGCGTAGCTGCCATCTTCGGCCCTGGCACACGTATCGCCAAGAGCGCTATCGAGATGATACGTCTGCTCAACGAGGAGCGTGCTGCTGAAGCAGAGCAGTAATTTCAAACTGAAATAATCCCTACGCCTAGAGAGGTTGCACCGCCGTATGTGTGCGGTGCAACCTCTGTCTAAACCCAAGCAGATGATACAGATCAACATTTCCGACCAGATACGCGCAGCTGCCCCCGGCCTGCGTGTCATTCAGTTTGAGGCTGATGTGCGCAATCAGCTGACTTCAGATGCCTTGTGGCAGGTTTTGCTCGACGAAGAGGCTGCTGTCAAGCACACTTACGCTATTTCCGACATTGCGCATCGCCCAGGCATAGCAGCAACGCGCAGTGCCTATAAAGCCCTCGGCAAAGAGCCTAACCGCTACCGCCCGTCTGCCGAAGCACTCTGCCGCCGTGCTGTGCAGGGGAAAGGGCTTTACCGCATCACGACACTCGTTGACATAATCAACATTCTCTCTATGCGCTCTGGCTACAGCATCGGCGGGTTTGACCGTGACAAGATAATAGGGGAGACGCTGACGCTCGGAGTCGGCATGAACGGTGAGCCGTTTCAGGCCATAGGCCGTGGGCAGCTCAACATTGAGTTCCTTCCGGTATACCGCGATGCGGCCGGCGGAATAGGCACTCCGACATCTGACGCTGACCGCACGAAGTTGACCGAGGACACCACACGGTTGCTGATGACAGTCAACGTATACGGCGAGGAAATGTCAGATGAAGACTTCATCGGCCTGGCGAATCAGCTGCTGACAGACTATGCGTCTGCCGAGAATATCAAGATACAGACAATCCGTTGAACATCAGTTTATAACGATATGAAGAGCCGATTGATACTCGCATTGTGCATATTGCTTCCGTCGTTAGCATACGCTGATGTTTCATTCTCTCACACGCTGCCGGGGGAATATCAGCCCTCGCACATCCCTACGGTGATTTCTGATGACGATGCGGACACCTTGTACGGTTACCGTATTGATGCTCAGACCGGCAGCATCAGCTTCGACATCTATGACGACAATTTCAATGTCGTGAAGTCGTTTTCCGCACAGTTGCCTGAATACTCCACAGACTCTTATTCCGGGTATGTGCAGCCCAATGTTTGGCTGTACTTGCCAAACGGCGCCATGTTCGGGGGCGCGATGTTGTTCAAGTCTTATTTTGGCTCGTCGGGCAAATATGAGTATATATTGCCGCAGACGTGTTCTGAAACCATAACAGACCAGTACGGAACGGTCTTCAATACGCCTGTCAACGGCTTTTCAGTCAAAACGGAGGATGGCGCGGAGGTAATGTCTGTCCGCTTCCCCAGCGGATATTACGCGGCAAGCAGCATGATGCTGCAGATTCAGATATACAATCGAGGCAACCGCTTGAAGGCACTCGTACAGGCAAGAGACAAACAAGGGGAGCAGTACACTCTTGTCTATGACTTCGGCTCTGCCGATGCCGGAGCGAGGACTGTTGCCTGCTCGCCTAAACTTGTCAATATTTGTCCGACGCTTGTCAGCGAAGGTGAGGCGGTAAAAGTGACAATGGGAGAGGAGGTGGACGGCCCTAAGGAAATATCCGTCGTTTCCGTTGACGGCAGGGTGGTTTACAGCGTGTCCACATCCGACAACGTGGTGAGCATACCTGCGGCGTTGCTGCCGCGCGGCATGAACATCGTGAGTGTGACATATTCAGACGGCAGTCAGGAAACATCGCGCATCATGGTGCGCTGACGCTCTCTTGCCGCATAAACTCGCCAGCCCCGGGAAGCTGTCGCTTTCTCGGGGCTGGCGGCGTTGATACTTGGCTCATACAGGCGGTCAGTTAATTATTATGCTGCCGGAGGACAACTCTGTGTAGTAGTTGTATGTCCGCGAAAACTGACGGATGAAGTCGAGTGTCGAGCTGCTCGGCGACTTTACGCTGGTATGAGTGTCTCCATACAGGAGCTGGTCTGTTGTAGAGTCTATTGTCATAGGCAAAACGCTTTAGTGTTGTACTCAATAGTATAACGCGCTGTAAATACAAATATTGCACGCCAGACACAAATCTGTCCGGTGTGCAATTAATTCGTTTCCTCAGGGATGCCCTCGTCGTTTGCGGCCGGGGAGGCATCAAAGCGTCAGCACGATGTCTTTTTCTGCCGCAATACGGCGTAGGTTGAGTATGGCATACCTCATGCGTCCCAACGCTGTGTTGATGCTGACATTCGTGATTTCAGCTATCTCCTTGAACGACAGGTTCTGGTAGTACCGCATGTTAAGAACTTCGCGCTGAAGCGGCGGCAATTCCTGTATCAGGTACTTCACGTCTTTGAGTATCTGCTCCTGTATCAGCACATCCTCAATTGTGTCCTCGCAAAGCTCTTTGCGGTTCAGGATGTCAACATCCGAAAGGTCGGCTGACTGGAGGTTCTCCGACTTTTCCTGACGGTAGTAATCGATGATGAGATTGTGCGCGATACGCGAAATCCAGGCAAGAAACTTGCCGCTTTCCGTGTATCGTCCCTGCTTGATAGTCATGATAGCCTTGACGAATGTCTCCTGAAATATGTCGTTTGCCACATCTTCATTCTTCACCACGCGGAGGATATAGTTATATACCCGCACCTGATGACGCTTGAGGAGAGCGTCAAAGGCCTCGTTGCTGCCATCTATGTAAGCCCTGACCAGTTGTTCGTCGGTCATCGCCTTGTTATTTACCATTTGATGATTGTTGTATACGTTAAGTAGTTGTCAATCAATAGGCAATAGTCTTTTTGGGGTTTATCGGCTTGTTTTTTGGTTCAGTTCATGCCTCGCCTCGCGGGCGAAACACAATGCAAAGATAATGCTAAATGCTCCAATTCGCAAATTTTCTTACAATAAAAAATTCACTGCCTCCGTTATTGCGCGGCGGCAGTGAACCATACACTTCTATGTTACAAACAAATTATGGAGCTTATTCTGTTACCTTGCCAACGGTCAATCCCATGCGTCCTCTCAGGAATGACAGCACCTTTTCCCGCTGGTTCACAAGGATAAAGTGGTTCTCGTCCTCGGTGAAGAAGATGCCGGCATCCACGCCCATCTTGGTCAGCCACTCGGCTTGCTGCGGCATCAGGCTGGCAGAACTGTCCTTGCCTCCGCCTACGAAGTTGACTTGGCACGGCACCCGCTTCAAGTCCTTAAGGTTGCACGACACTGTGGTTATGCTCTTGAAATCCTTGGCGTGAGGTGAGTGCATCGCTGCCATCACCGCGCTGCCTCCGTTTGACAGGCCTATGAGGTGCAGCTGGCTGAGGTCAAATTTGTACCCCATGCGTTCCAGCGCAGGTATGTAGAAAGTGAAGATTTTGTCCACGTCATCCTGCCCGAAAATGCCCATCGTGTCATGAGAGCTGATGCTCAGCACTACGCAATTACCCAGGTCTTTCCAGATGCCCTGATACAGCTGCCAGTTGCCGAGGAAGCCGTGGCAGAACACCACGAGGGGATATTGGGCCTCCTTGTCCCAGTCCTCCGGGTTGCAGATATATACAGCGTTGTTGTTGCCGCCCTCGTACTGGTTGAACGCTTGCGGGTATACGCCCGAAATCGGGTTGTCCCAGCCAAGGTTGTCATAAGGGTAGAAGAAGTTGTCCTTCTTGCCGCTGGCAATGTCGTTTTCTGCCTGTGCGGTGATGAAGTCGCCGATGCCGAAAGGAGACATCAGCGGCTTGGCCAGCTCCAGATGGTTGAGAGCGAAATGCGTAAGCTCCTCTTCCGGGACAAAGGTGCTGAGGAGGTACTGTGACATCGGCGGGTGCACGGCCTCGCCGTTCTCGTCTAGGTATACCAGACGGACGCGGTCGCCCGAATCAATGCGGTAACGCGGCATGGCTATCCACAGAGCCACCAGCATGCAGAGCCAAATGCCGCGCATCACCCATTTCTGCACACGCGGCGAGAGACCTTCGCTCATGTCCTCGTCTCCGCGCATGAGGTTTTTCAATGGCTTCTGCCACAGGCGCAGCCCCAGCATCAGGACGAGAATACTGTAGAAATGCGAGGCGAAGCTGAAGAACACCACGAGCAGCAGCGCGGACACGATTAGTTTCCATACCAGCGCACGCTTGGTTATTATCACATCATCATCGTCGTCGGCATCAAAAGCCGGGTTTGCGTCAGGCATGACGTTTGGCGACATGTCCGTTTTCGCCATCTTTTCCTTTGTCATAGTCGATAGTTTTTTGGTTTCATATTCGGCTGCGAAAGTACATAGAAATCCGCGAACTGCCAATACTGCCGCAACATTTCCGCGCAAAACACCGCAAGACGCATGATTGGCGAAAAAATATTGCGGCTGCTGAACAATCACGCTGAAGCGATGTTATATCAAAGTGAACAAAAATTGGATAGCAGCGAAAGATTGAGGTATCGTGCTTGAATCCTCCTGATTAAGGAAGCAGCCACCGCGCAACAGGCAACACCAAAACACGCACCGAACCGACACTTGTCCCCACCTATCCTCAATGAAATACCAATACTGATGAGACAATTCAAGATCATTGCACAACCGGGCGAAAGAGATTTTGTCCTGAACATCTACCTCGCGGCAATCAGCAAATTTGATTTGCTGACTCCTGATGAAGAGATTGCATTGGCGCGGCAGATGAAAAAAGGTGGGAAACGCGGCAAGGCGGCACGCGACAGACTCGTGTGCTGCAACCTCCGCTTCGTCGTCTCCGTGGCACGGCAGTACCAGACTCGCGGCATGAACATCGGCGACCTCATACAAGAGGGGAATGCCGGGCTGATCAAGGCGGCAGAGAAATATGACGAGACTCGCGGCTTCAAGTTCATCTCATACGCCGTGTGGTGGATACGCCAGTCCATACAGCAGGCCATCAGCGAGAAGTCCGAGCAGATACGTCTGCCGCAGAACGTCGTCATGATGATAAACAAGATACGCAAGGCCACCTCCGAATTTGAGCAGAGCAACCAACGCCGCCCCTCGGCAGAGGAGCTGTCGAAAATGCTTGACATACAGCCGGCTCTGGTTGAAAACCTGATGAAATCAGCCGTGCGCGGAGTGTCAATGGATGCCCCTGTGTCAGATGATGAAGGCCGTCAGGCACTTGTTGACACCATGTCGAGCGGCGAGGAAAGCATGCCTGACGAAGAGACAAACCGCCAGTCGCTCCACACGGAGGTCGAAAATGTGCTGCAGCAGCTCGGCTCTCGCGAGAGCGAGATACTCAAGATGTCATACGGCATAGGCCGCAAGGAGATGACGCTTGACGAGATCGGCACACGCTTCGGCCTCTCTCGCGAGCGCGTCCGCCAGATACGCGAGAAAGCGTTGCGCCGCTTGCAGAGCAACGGCCGCGCCATGTCCCTCCGTGGCTACCTCTGATTTCTCCCGAGACCTCTGATAACAAAGTCCCTAAGGCCTTTGACGACCTTAGGGACTTTATCTGTTTATGGGAGGGAGATGATTATACTGCGACTTTGACGGAATTGCCGCCGATGCGGACAATGTATATGCCGCTCGGCATTGAGGGGATTTCTCCAGCCGAGCCGCGATACATCATCTTGCCGGTCGTGTCATAGATTTCGACAGTGGCATCAGCTGCTGCGCCGTCAATTACAATGCTGCCGTCAACCACGCGGATATCAACGTCCTCGTTGTCAACTCCTTCAATTCCCGATTCCCTCATTTCCACAATGTTGAAGAATTCTTTCCAGCCTTCGGCAGCCGCATACTTGTCTCGGCAGCCATTCGGCACATATAGTGTCGCATTGCGGGTTGTTTCCTCGCTGAACGCGTTGTTGCTGCTGGGTATCAGCGGAGGATTTGTGTTATAAGAATAGACTTCTTCCAGTTGGTTACAATCCTTGAAAGCAAACTCATCGATACTGGAGACATTATCGCCAATTTCCAAAGATGACATCGATGTGCAAAAGTGAAATGCCCGTGTTCCAATTGTCGTCGCATCTACATTGGCAGACATTAGCAATTGACAGTTGGAAAATGCTGCCTCGTCTATTTCAGTCACATAGTCGGGGAGAGTCAACGATGTAAATGAGCAGCCGGCAAATGCATTCTTGCCTATAGTCGTTTCCGCATTGATGTTCAGTATGGCGAGTGACCCACAGGCGATTGCATTCTCGTCTAAAATCGTCTTTGCATTGATGGTAAGTGACTTAAGCGACGTACAGCCCATAAACATTTCTCCTCGTATCATTGTCCCCATACTGTTGTCAACTGATCGGTCGGAAATTGTCACTGACTCCAATGAAGAGCAGGCTGTGAATGCATGGGTCTTGACTTCTGTCACGGAATTTGGGATGTCTATTGATTTCAACGAGGAGCAACCCCAGAATGAACGATCTCCAATAGATGTCAGCGTACTCGGGAATGTCAAAGATGACAGTGACGTACAGAAATAGAATGCATCATCTCCTATTGAAATCAGATTGGTGCCAAATTCCACAGTCTTCAGAGACGCGCAATTGTAGAAAGCGGCATACCCGATTTTAGTTACCGTATTCGGGAGAGTTACCGATGTTATGGAATTATCGCGGATGAACGCATATCCGTCAATTTCAGTGACATAGTACACGTCTGACGAATAAGGCACTTGGGTCGGGATTGTGATGTCGCCGGATATGCTGTGGCCGACAACAGTGACTTTCCCTGGTTCGCCATTATTGGCTTCTTCGATTACTCTAAATGAGAAGCCCTCATATTGGAAAGAGTCGCCGATAGCGGCAGCGGCAGGAAGAACCGCAATGAGCATTGCGATTAGCAATGCAAGTTTTTGGATTGTTGTTTTCATTTTTGTTGGTTTGAGTTGTTTGGGCGGTGCGGGTGTGCCGTTTTAGGGCAGCACCCGCACCAGTTGATTAGGGTCTTGTCAGGACATACCCTCTGGAGTCAAATCAGAGTTTTTCTACATTGAAATATGCAGCATTTATGTAGCCATTGGGAAAATCCACATTGTACTTCATTTTGAACTGTCTCTGGATTTCGGCTCTTACCTTTGAATTGCACCAGGGAAAAGTGCTTCCGGGGTAGGACACTTCAGCTGTCATGCCAGCCTCGAGACGCTGGTTTCCGTAGTAGATGAGGCGTTTGGTTGTTACTTTGAATAATGCCATTTTTTTGTGGTTTTTGTGATTAGAGTTCGGATTTGATTACCTTGTGCCACCAGTCCCATGAGTAGCCGGCGGAGGGGTGGTAGACGAAGATGATGCGAACGCGGTGTCCGTTGCGCAGCGTGTAGTAGCCGTTGGGTACTGCGTATTCGTCAACAATCATGTCCGGACCGGCTTCCCAGCCTTCGCCGGGCAGGTTGTCGTACATGCGTGTCACGCCCCATGCGATGATGAGGTCGGGCTGCAGCTCCTCGAGCACTTCATAGAATGCCTTCTCCGATACCGCGAAGTCTTCGGGAGTTGGGGCAGTGCGAGCTTCTGTCATGGCTCTCTGGATGTAGTTGTAGAACGCCACCGAGTTCCAGATGCGTTTGCTCTCTTCTACATCCGTGTCATGTCCGACGAGCGAGCGTTCAAACTTGCGGAATGTTCCGGTCCAGCTTGCCGTGTCGCCGTTGAGCAGACTGTCAATGGTGACCTCCTTCGTGAAGTTTCCGCATTTCTCGCGTTTTTCCGCTTTTCCACATTCGTTGCAGTCGTCGCAGTCGCAGATGTGTCCTTCTCCAAGGACGAGGACTTTCTTGCCGAAAATTCCTCCGGTTGCGTAGTCTTTGCCCACCCATGGGCTGAAAAATACGTGTTCCATATTTCAAAAGTTGCCGCAGGACACCCTCTGAGGCGGTAAGTGTGGTTGAACAAAAAAAGCGTGAGTGCCTGTTTCGTTGCCCATCCTGC
>DHKE01000072.1:0-5060 GCA_002404675.1 Porphyromonadaceae bacterium UBA4702
GTGCAGTTCAGCCGTGTCCGAAGAGTGACAGACGTAATTGTTTTGATTAGCAGTGACTTGGGTGCGGACACGGCACGCCGTGTCCCTACACTGTCAGGATATGCCGAGAGCAGAATGACATTAGTCTATCCAGTGTCAACGCTTGCCGCAGCGGCGTATCAGCGAGGTCGCTGCTATCCATGCGGCCGCGTCGGCGGCAAGCACGATGTTGAGGTCGAGGCATTCCGACAGCAGCACGTTGGCGGCAATGGCCACGGCAGAGGCGATGACAAGTGCGGCGAGCGCGTTGGCAGGTTTTATGCCCATGTCGAGCAGCCGGTGGTGGATGTGGTTGCGGTCAGGCAGGAAAGGGCTCTTGTGCGCACGCAGCCGCACGAAGTATACCCTCACGGTGTCGAAACAGGGTATCAGCAGCGGGGCGAGGGCGAGGATGACCGGGCTTGCGCCGCTCAGGGCTGTGGGGGTGTCGGCTCCAAGCACGCGCATCCCCAGGGCGGCGCATATCAGGCCGAGGGTCATCGAGCCGGTGTCGCCCATGAAGAGCTTGCCGCAGCGGGCAGGGTTGCCGGCGATGTTGTAGCGCAGGAAGGGAAGCGTCGCGCCGAGAGTGGCAGCGCATATCGTCGCCCCGAAGATGTCGCCCGAGGCTATGAAGATGAAGCCGTAGAACAGCATCGCGAGCTGGCAAAGCATCGTGCACAGGCCGTCGATGCCGTCGATGAGGTTGAATGCGTTGATGATGAACACTGTCATAAGCACGGTGAACGGCCACGAGGCGTACCAGGGCAGCGAGCCTATCCCGGCTGCGCCGCCGAAGGTGTCGATGCACAGCCCTCCGCATAGCAGCATCACGCCGCAGATGATCTGTATCATGAACTTGGTGCGGTAGCGCAGACGGAACAGGTCGTCAGCCACGCCGCTGCCGTAGATGAGGCACAGGGCTATGAAACAGAACGTTATCTGCTCCACGTCGCCGGCATATACAGCCACCGCGTCCTTGCAGCCGAGCAGGAAGTCGAGGCCCAGCGAGCAGAGCATGCCCAGCATCAGCGAGGGGAGGAACGCCATGCCGCCCAGGCGAGGCACATTGCCACGGTGGTTCTTGCGGCTGTCAATCTTGTCATACAGCTTGCGCTTGACGGCGATTTTCAGTATCACCGGCAGCAGCACGGCGGAGCAGGCAGTCCCCGCGATGAACGACGTGAGTATGTTGATGTACACGCTCCCCATAAGCAGCTGCAAAGTTAGCAAAAAATCCGTTTACCGCCAACGCAGCCCCAGCCGCGCCGCTTGTCTGCTGCGGTGTCAGCTGTCTAGGGGGATTGAGGGCTGGAGCAGGCAGACGCGTTCGGTGGCACGTGTCAGCGCGGTGTACAGCCAGCGCAGGAAGCTGTCGCCGGCAGCATCGGGCATGATTGCCGCCAGGTCGATGTATACGTGCCGCCACTGGCCGCCCTGCGCCTTGTGGCAGGTGACGCAGTAGGCGTACTTCACTTGCAGCGCGTTGTAGTATTCGTCCTCGAGCGCGGCCATGGCACGCTCTGTGGGCGAGCCTTCCTTGGCGGCATATACGCGGCGGTACAGCTCGTCCATCTCCGCTTGGGGGAGGGCAGGGCCTTCGCTGCGCAGGCTGCGCAGCATCACCTTGGCGGCTATGACTTCCTCCTCGCGCCCGGGCATGTGCATCTCGACATCGACGAAGTTCAGCCCGTAGGCCTTGTGCAGCCGCCCTATCCAGTCCACGATGACCGTCTCGCCGTTGGCAAGGAACGAGACTCCCTTCATGCGGCGCGTCCAGTAGTAGTTGTTCTTGGCAATGATGAGCCGCTCGCCCCGTGTCAGGGGGCTGTCGGCATACATTATCTGCGTGCGCACGGCATGGTTGATGTCGGCGGCGCGTTTGTTGGAGCGCGTGATGATGATGCTCTCCTCCTTGCCCGCTGTGCTCCACGACGTAGACAGCTCGTCGGCGAAGTCGTAGAATGTCACTGTCCGTATGTCGTCATACCCTCTGGTGACGAGGCGCGGCATCGCGTTGCTGCCGCTCTCTATCATGCGTCGCACCAGCGTGGCGTTGTGCAGTATCCCGCTCCCTTCGGCCTGCCGTGCCGGCTGGTCGAGGCATCTGTATGTCACCTCCAGCCCCAGTGCGGCGAGCGTCTCGGGGTTCATGGCCGGCGAATCGTCCTGTCCCACGGGGGGCAGCTGCGCGGTGTCGCCCACAAGCACCATGGCGCACCCCGGTGCGGAGTAGATGAAGCGCACCAGGTCGTGCAGCATCGGCGAGCGTCCCCGGTCAGTGACCATTGAGGCCTCGTCTATTATGAATAGCGTGTCGCGTGCGTTGTTCCTGCCCAGCGAGAATGTGGGCGTGCCGCCCTGTCCGCAGGTGCGGAAATAGATGTGGCGGTGCACAGTGGCTGCGCGGTGTGCGGAATACTTCTCTGCCACCTTGGCTGCGCGGCCTGTCGGCGCGAGGACCGTGCTTTTCATCTTCAGGCGTGTCATTGCGGCTATCAGCGAGCCTACTATCGAGGTCTTGCCCGTGCCGGCATATCCGTTGAGCATGAACACCTCACGCGGCGTGTGAGCGCAGGCAAACCGCGCCAGCTCGCACAGGGTCTCGTCCTGCGCCTCGGTGGGGACGTATTCCAGGCACGCCAGAGCCTCGCGGTGCAGTGCGGCGGGGTCGAGCATCATGGCATCGGGGTGTTGGCGGTGTCGGGCGAGTTGAGTATCTCGAGCTGCCGGCGGACGCTCTCCTCATGCACAGCCGCCATGATGCGGCGCGTGAACTGCGGGGGCAGTCCCAGCTGCAGCCCCGTCTGCTCACGCGAGCGCATGATGCTGTCATGCCGCTGTATCTGGACGGCGGGAATGTTGCGCGAGCGTTTGAACTCGCCTATCTCGCGGCTCACCTCCATGCGTCGTGCCAGCACTTCGAGCAGCTCGCGGTCGCACTCGTCTATCTTGTCGCGCAGTGCTTCGAGGCCGGCTGCGTCGCCGTCGCGGCGGCGTATGGTCAGGCTGCGCATCAGCTGCGTGAACGCCAGCGGTGTGAGCTGCTGGGCGGCATCGCTCATGGCAGCGTCAGGATTGGGGTGCACCTCTATCATCAGCCCGTCAAAGTCCATGTCGAGAGCCTGTTGCGCCAGCTGCGCTATCAGGTCGCGGCGGCCGGCGATGTGGCTCGGGTCGCACAGCATCGGCAGGTCGGGCATGCGCCGGCGCAACTCAATGGGCACGTACCATTTCGGAGGGTTGCGGTATGTCTGCGTGCCGTAGCAGCTGAATCCGCGGTGGACGGCGGCAAGGCGGCGCAGCCCCGCGCCCCAGAGGCGTTGCACAGCACCCTGCCACAGGTCGGTGTCGGGGTTGACCGGGTTTTTCACCATTACGCCCACATCTGCGCCGGTCTCGGCAATGGCGTCGGCTATCTCCTGGACGGCGAAAGGGTTGGCAGACGTGCGTGCGCCTATCCACAGTATGTCTATTCCGGCATCGACGGCAGCGAGGACGTGCCTGCGCGCCCCCACCTCCGTGGCTACGGCAAGCCTCGTCTCCTCCTTGACACGCGCCAGCCACGGCAGGGCCTTCTCCCCTGCGCCCTCGAAGCACCCGGGCTTGGTGCGCGGCTTCCATACCCCGGCGCGGAAAATGTCAGTGCCGGCGGCAGCGAGGGCTTCAGCAGTCTCCATGACCTGCGCCTCGCTCTCTGCGGCGCACGGCCCAGCGATGACGACAGGGGAGGTGGAGGGCTTTTCGCGGTTGATGAGTGGTGTGAATCGGGGCATCGTCTTTCAGTGGCGAGGGTAAGTCAACGCCAGCGCGAAGTTACGAAAAAATCCGCGCCGGCGCAAATGCGTACATATATGGGGTATGCCTACTCGCCGCCGTCGACGGGGGCTGTGCGCGACATCGTGGCTATGCAGGCGCCGTCACCGGCTGTCAGTGTCAGCGTGCCGTCCGTGAGGGTGTAGTGCCGCACCATGGGGAGCGACTGCATCACCTCTCGCTCCAGGCTCATGTCGGGGCAGAGCATCCGTGTCGAAATCATGTCGTCGCCGAATGCGATGTCGCCCTGCGCGGTGCAGGCGTACGAGCCCGACAGCTGGTTGCACCCTGCATTGCCGCTCACACGTCCTGTGGCGGGGTCAAACATCAGGTAGGGCCATTCCTCGGCGGCGTCGCTGTTATGCACCTCGGTAGCGCGGACTGTGGTGAAATACCATTTGCCCTCTATGGCAGCGGAGGGAGCGGCTTGGGCGGCCGGCTTCTGGCTCTTGCACGAGCTGAACGCAGCGGGCAGCACAGCAGCAGCGAGGAGGAGGGGAATGAGCGTATGCTTCATAATATGCAAATTGAAGGGTCGTTTACTATACAACACCGGCGAGGGGCGAATATTGTCGCAGCAGTGCAAGCCAGCCCGAAAAAAGGTGCTCGCGCGTAGGAATAAATGAAAATAAAGTGTTAACTTTGCAGTCCCGAAGGGGAACGGCGCGAGTCTGCACCCCCGCGGGGCATTACAGGTAAAAAAAAGACGCAAACAGCGAAGTAAAACAAGAACGTAAAATCGAATTTGAAATGAGAATCGCAAAAATCCATGGCCGCGAAATCCTTGATTCACGCGGAAATCCTACGGTCGAAGTAGACGTATTGCTTGAAAGCGGCGCACGCGGACGCGCAGCCGTGCCCTCAGGCGCATCGACAGGCGTGAACGAGGCTCTCGAGCTCCGCGACGGCGACAAGGCTCGATACATGGGCAAGGGCGTGCAGAAGGCTGTCGCCAACGTCAACGGCCCGATAGCAAGCGCACTGCGCGGCATGAACGCACTCGACCAGATTGCGGTTGACAAGAAGATGCTCGAACTCGACGGCACCCCCACCAAGTCAAACCTCGGCGCAAACGCCATTCTCGGCGTGTCGCTCGCTGTGGCCAAGGCTGCCGCTGACTATCTCGACCTCCCCCTCTACAAGTACATCGGCGGCGCAAACTCATACACACTCCCCGTGCCGATGATGAACATCATCAACGGCGGAGCTCACTCTGACGCTCCTAT
>DHKE01000072.1:5133-5576 GCA_002404675.1 Porphyromonadaceae bacterium UBA4702
CGCCCCGTGGGCGCATGCTGCTTCAAGGAGGGAATACGCTGGGGCACTGAAGTGTTCCACCACCTCAAGAAGGTCCTTAAGGACCGTGGCCTCGCCACGTCAGTAGGCGACGAGGGCGGCTTCGCCCCCTCGCTCGACGGCACTGAGGACGCGCTCAACGTCATCATGCAGGCTATCCGCGACGCAGGGTACGAGCCAGGCAAGGACGTGACTATCGCCCTCGACTGCGCCTCGTCTGAATTCTACAAGGACGGCGTGTACGACTACACCTGGAAACAAGCTGACGGCCCCAAGTTCACCTCGCAGCAGCAGGCCGAATACCTGCGCGACCTCATCGCCAAATACCCGATTGACTCTATCGAGGATGGCATGGCAGAGAACGACTGGGAGGGCTGGCGCATACTCACCGACATGATCGGCGACCGCTGCCAGCTCGTGGGCGA
>DHKE01000072.1:5617-5799 GCA_002404675.1 Porphyromonadaceae bacterium UBA4702
GGCGACGACCTGTTCGTGACCAACGTGAAATACCTCGAGCGCGGCATCGAGGAGGGTTGCGCCAATTCTATCCTTGTCAAGGTCAACCAGATAGGTACTCTGACGGAGACGCTCCGCGCAGTGGAGATGGCGCAGCGTGCCGGTTACACCGCTGTCATTTCTCACCGCTCTGGCGAAACCGA
>DHKE01000072.1:5899-27966 GCA_002404675.1 Porphyromonadaceae bacterium UBA4702
GCCAAGTACAACCAGCTCCTCCGCATTCAGGAGGAACTCGGCGACGATGCTGCATACGGCTACCGCAAGATAGTACGCAAGTAAGCGCAACACCGCACGGCAGCGCCGTCTGCCCGAAACGAACAAGAGAGGATATGCCGCCAGGCACGTCCTCTCTTATTTTTTAAGCGTATTACTGTGCTGTCATGGTAGGGACACGGCACGCCGTGTCCGCTGAGTGGCAAGTGCAATTATTTGATTTACTGCAATCTATCCTTGCGGACACGGCACGCCGTGTCCCTACTTGTTGCCGCTATCCCGTTGTTTTGCGGCCGAATGTCGGGTCAATGCGGATGCACGCGCATACGGCAAAGGTTGCTATGCAGCTCACCATGATCCACCAGAAGAAGTTGACGTAGCCCTGCGCTCCCTCGCCGCCGAACAGGTTGAACTGCCCCAGGAACTCGTGTATCCATCCTGCCGCCATGCCGGGGAGCATCATGCCCAGCGCCATGAACGCCGTGCAGAAGGCATAGTGAGAGGTCTTGTTCTCTCCCTGCGCGAAGTAGATCAGGTATAGCATGAAGGCGGTGAACCCGAAGCCGTAGCCGAACTGCTCCACAGCCACAGCCGCGCCTATCCAGCAGATATTGTCAGGCTGCGTCATCGCCAGCACGCAGTAGAACGCGCATGGCAGCGTCAGGCTCAGCGCCATTGGCCACAGCCACCGCTTCAGGCCGTCGCGGGCTATCGCCAGACCGCCGAGGATGCCCCCGGCAAGCAGCGCGATGACACCGAATGTGCCGTTTACCCAACCTACCTGCTCCGTGGTCAGCGCAAGTCCCCCATCTGCACGCGGGGCAACGAGGAACGGCTGCACCAGCTTGATGCACATGGCCTCGGGCAGACGGTACAGCAGCATGAAGCACAGCGCCGAGAGGATGTGCGGCTTGCGGAAGAAGGTCACGAATGTGTGTCCGAAGTCACGGATTATCTTGCTGAAATCCTTGTCGCTGCGCGGCGTGTCGGCGGCTGCCCGCGGCAGCATGCGTGTATGGTACAGCCACACGGCGAGGAAGAACACGGCAAGGACGGCAAATGTCACCGACCATGCCAGCGGCACGTCGCCGAGCCTGTCCTCGAGGATGCCCGCCAGTATGACCAGCCCTCCCTGTCCTATGACAGACGCTATGCGGTAGAATGTTGACCTCACTCCCACGTATGCCGCTTGCTCGTGGCCGTCGAGCTCAAGCATGTAGTAGCCGTCGGCGGCGATGTCGTGGGTGGCGGAGAAGAAAGCCATGAGCCAGAACAGCGCAAGCGTTGCGGAGAAGAAGAACGGCGTGGGCAGCAGCAGCGCCACCGCAGCCATGGAGCAGCCCAGCAGCAGCTGCATCGTCAGCACCCACCACCGCTTGGTGCGCAGTATGTCCACAAACGGGCTCCAGAACGGCTTGATGACCCACGGCAGGTAGAGCCACCCGGTGTAGAATGCCATTTCAGTGTTGCTGATGCCCATGTTGACGTACATCAGCACTGTCAGCGTGTTGACCGCGAAGTAGGGGAGACCCTCGGCTATGTACAGCGAGGGTATCCACGTCCACGGCGATTGTCTGTTCTTCTTCATTGTACTGTCGTTGTTACTTCACGTTCACCGTCTTGCCGGCGGAGTGTCCCGTCACGAGCGGAGCGTAGAGTGACTGCACAGTGGCGATGCCGACGGTATAGTCGCCGTCGCGGTCGATGTAGCAGTCGTAGCTTATCTGGTGCACTCCCTTGGGGAGGAAGCTGATGAACAGGTTGGTCTGCGAGTTGCGTGTCTCGCGGTATACCCAGATGCCGTCGGTCTGTGTGTATGACGACAGCTGGTCAGCAGGCTCCATGCACGCGCCGCGCTCGTCGGTTATCGCCACATACTGCAGGTCGCTCGCGTTCTTGACCGTCAGCACCACGCGCACCTTCTGTCCCGTCTTGAGGTCACCAGCCGAGAGGCGTGTGCCGGCCTCGGTATTGTCGAGGGCGTATATCTCCTTGGCAATGGAAATCTGGTCGGTGCTTGCTGCCTTGACCTCGTCTGACGGCGCGATGTACTGTGCCAGCACGCCGCCCCATGCCGGGTGCGAGCCGTGCTTGGTCACACGGAGCGTCTTGCCTGCCACCTTTTGTGGGTCGAGCTGTATGGCCAACGCGCCTGTATAGCGTGCCGGTGTGACATCATACCTTTCGCCGCCGATGGTGATTTCTGCCTGTTCGCTGTCGGCAGTCCATTCAGAACCGCTCGCGAGTATGGCGTGGACGATTTCGGCCGTGTGCGTGTCATAGCCCCAGTCGCCGTACTGGCGTTGGAGGATGAGCCACTGGCGCAGCAGGTCAACCGACTTGTCCTGCGGGGCAATCTCGGCGAAAGCCTCGAGCACCTGTGCCGTCGTGATGAGACGGGGGAAGCCCTGCCAGCCGCTGCTGAGGTTGTCGTAGTACATGCCGCGCTCCGGGGTGGTGACGGCATGCTGGCGCAGCGATTCGAGTATCAGGCCAGCCTCCTTGGCGTAGCCGCTGCGGTGCAGCAGTATCGCTGCCGTGGCCTTGTCGTAGATGCCGAAGTCGCGCCATGACTGGGCTACGGCCTTCAGCGACTTGTCGAGGTATGAGGCTATCTCCTTGTTCTCCGCCTTCACGCCGAAGTACTGGCGTATGTAGAGCCAGCGCAGTGCCTCGAGCGCGTATATCTGCTTCTTGTTGCGGATGTAGCTGTCATACGCTTCCTTGTCGATGTATCTCACCGCCTTGGATGCCATTTCCGCGATGTTGCCGCTCTCGCCTTCAGGCATGTAGCCCATGTCGGAAATCATGGCAAGGTTGAGCAGCACGCCCGAGGTGATGTATACCGACGATTCAAAGTCGGGCAGCCACGACCAGCCTCCGTCATGCTTCTGTGCTTTGCGGATGTCGGCAATCAGCGAACTGATTGTTTGCCTGTTGGCGTTGGGGGCGAGCAGTGAGGTGAGGTGCTGCATGCGCATCGTCTCTGCGGCTGCGTCGTTTACCCACACAGTGTTCTCCAGAGCGACGGCCTTCAGATGCTCGTCCTTTTGCAGGTTGGAGATGAGCGTGGAGTCAGCACCGGTCTTCAGAGCCTCCGTCCAGTACTGTATCGCCGTGCGCACCTGCGGATACTTGCGAGCTATGCCATCGGCAAAGGCGTTGCCGAACAGGGCGGAAGCCTTGGCAAGCACGTTCTCCGACTTGGGTGTGGAGATTTCAGGCAGCGCGGTGAGGCAGTGCCATATCGGGTTGTCGCAGTATTGCAGCGTCACTGATGCGTCCTTGTCGTATTTCGGCAGCTCGACAGCGATGTCGCCAGCCTCTGTGCCGAGGTAGAAGGGCTTGGACTCGAACACGGGCGACGAGGAGGGGAGTATGGAGATGATGTCCTGCTCGCCGTCGGTATAGTCGCCGCCAATGGCATAGCAGCGTATGCCTACCAGCTGCGCGTCGTTGGGCGTGTCGTAGTCTATGGATATGGTGCGTGACGACTTCGGGTTCATTGCCTCTGCGGCGAAGTCCTGACGCTTGATGACCTTGCCGGTCGCAGGGTCGAACAGCTCGATTACGCCAGCCACCTGCTGGACGGTGTCGGAATTGTTCATCAGCGAGGCGCGGACGGATGTCTTGTCGCCGGTGCGCAGGTATCGGGGCATGTTCCCCTTGACCATTACCGGCTTGGCCGACAGCGCGTCATACGTCGCCACTGCCGAGTACAGGTCGTCGGTGTATGCAGCAAGCTGCAGCTGCCATGTAGTGTTGAAGTTGGGGACGGTGAAGCCGAGAGTGACGATGCCCTCGTCGTCGGTCACGAGGCTCGGGCGGAAGAACGCAAGGGGGTGCTCCGTGTCGCGAAGCTCTACACCCGACACGTCGGCCGCCTCGCCGCCGTCACTGCCCCTGACGCTCATGCTTTTCTTCTTCATGTTGCTGCCAACGCCGTAGCCTACGGTCACCACCTCTTGCAATGATGCGTCAGCTGCTGCGCTCTCACATGCGGCCTCATGATCAAGGATGCGACTCTCTCGGGAAACAATATTGGAGGCACGGGCAGGGCTTATGCTTTTGAAACTCAATATTCGGTCATAGGAGTCGCCGTACAGGCTCTTGCCGTACAGGTTCCAGTCTGGCATGACACCAGCCTCGTAGCGAGCATACTTGCAGTCAGAGAATACTGCCGCGCCGCCGATGCTGCCGATGCTGTGAGTGGAGATAGACGATGCGGGCGAGAAGTACACGCTGCCGCGAGGGTTGAGCGACCAGAAGAACGGCGACAGGGCGTTCAGAGCCTTGTCCGTCATCACTGCCATTACGGGTATGCGTGCGGCGTTGCCGCCGTTGTACAGCATGCGGAATGACCACTGTTCCTCCGAGCCGGGGCGTATCTTGTCGCGGAATGACTCCACCTTTATCTTCAGCTCGTTGCGGCTCTCTGCCGGCAGCACCAGTACTGTCTGGCTTTCGGTCTTCAGGTCATGACCGCCGGCGAAGCGCACCCATACGCGGTTGTCGGCGGCAGGAGCGTCCACGTCTATGGTCATAATTTTGTCGCCGGGGTTGAGCCAGCGGCGTGAGATGACGCTGTCGGCATTGCAAATCTCGCACAGTATCGGCGAACCGTGGTAGCCCGTGGCGACACGCACAGGGACAGTCTTGCTGCCGCGCTCTGCCGTCACCTTGTCCTGCGGCAGCCACAGCGGCGTGGCGTAGGGGGCGCGGTCGTCTGCCGTGCGGTAGATGACCGTCTCGCGGGTGTAGCTGATGCTGTCAACCGTGAATGACAACTCATATTTGCCGGTGGGGAGCGATGCGGAGGGCAGTTTCAGCAGAGGCGACATGAATGAGCCGGCGGTGATTTTGCCGTCTTGCGACTTGATGGTGTACTCCACTTCGCGCTCCACTTCGTTGTCTATCAGGTCGAGGACAGACACGTCCAGCGTTATCTCGTTGCCGTCAGCGGCTATGCGGTCAGGAATGCTCGACAGGTCGATGCGGTATGCCTCGCCGATGCTGAACAGCCGTGAGCCGCCCTCCTGTGTCTCGCCTGTGGGGGATGTTGCCTCAACCTTGAGGCGGTACGACCCGAGGCAGAAGCGTGTGCCGCGCAGCTCGTCAGTGGGCAGCTCTACGGTGAAGCGTCCCTGTTCGTCAGTCGTGGTCTCGTCGCCGTAGCTTGCGTTGTTGTCATCGTCCCATACCCACCAGCTCGCGTATGAGATGTCGTACTTCACCGCAGCTTTTGCCACTGGCATGCCGGAGTATGTCTTGACGCTGCCGCTGATGCGCACGGTGTCGCCGAGGCTGTATGAGTCCTTGATTTCATCTATCTCGACATAGAACGAGGGTGTCTTGTACTCCGCCACGTCCACGTATGCCGAGCCAAGCGATGTCTTCTCGATGTTTGCGCGGACAGACCAAGAACCGAGTACGCCGCTTTTGGGTATCTCGAACTTGCCGGATAAGCGTCCGTGCTCGTCGGTGACACATTCCAGCGAGTCTCGCATCATGCGGTTGCCGTCATGCAGCGTCATGACCACCTTCTGCCGTGGCAGGAGCGACACGTTGCGCCCGGTCTTGCTGTAAACCACCGCAGTGAAGCCTATCGTGTCGCCAGGGCGGTAGATAGAGCGGTCTGTCAGGACGGTTGCAAATGCACGGTCGCCAGAGGTGCGGTTGCCAGAGCCGTATGTGTACATATAGGTCTTGAGAAAGTCCTTGCCGCGACGCAGCTCGATGTCCCAAGAGCCGGCAGGGACGCGCACATACCCGTCGAGGTTAGTGACGGCCTTGAGTTTCGTTTCCTTTTTGCCGTACTGGTCGGAGATGCATTTCACAATCACATTGGGCATCGGCGACATATCCTTGCCGCTGACCACGTAGAGCAGTTTCTCCGGGGCGTTGTCGTCGCTCGATGTCAGTATTTGCATATCGCTGACACGGAATATCGCTGACGAGTCGCTCATGCCGTCGTTCAAAAGCCCGGACGTGTCGCGTGTCGAGGTGGCGATGACGGCGTAGCGGCCGTATCCCTGCGGAGGGAACACCACGTTGGCTTTGCCGCTGAAAGGCACTGTGCCGTCTATTTTTACGGGAATTGCGCACAGCTCCGTGCCATCTTCAATTATTTGTTCGACATTGTATCTGAAATCGTCAAGGTCTTCCGGTATGCGGTACAGGTGGATGTACGACGTGTTGATGTTCTCGACATCGACGGATACCTTGATTGAATCTGTAGAGAGATACTGGTCTTGGACGGTGAAACTGACCTTTTGAATTTTCAGCTTACATAAGTGATACTTCAAATATGAGCTGTGGTAAGCGGCGACAGCAGCCTCCAAAGAATCGCATAGCTGTTTGCGTCGTGCCTGTACGATGTCCCCGTCGCTTGCCCCGGCTCGTGTATTTGTGTATAGGTACACACCAGCGGCAAGAGGAAGCAGCCGCATTGCAGCGTCGGAGTAGTCCTTGTACGTTTCATATTGCTGCATCAGGTAGTCATACTGCTGTGCAGCGGGTATCATGTCGCTGCGGCTTATGATGAAATTGACGACGCAGGGGACGTTGCCGTCTTTCTGCGCGAGCGCAAGCATCTCGTCGCATATCTTGCGCCGTGTTTCCGCCACGTCCACGCCGATTGACTTGTCTGCCTTGCCACGGAACGGGATCGCGCTCGTGTTGCTCTCATAGTCCTCTATCAGCCCCAGCGCGTCCTCGGTGACGAAAGCTGCCACCGTAGGGTATGCGCTGCCGTAGTTCTCCACATAGCCTGTCAGCAGCGGCGCAATCTGCGTGATTGGGTATGTATTGAGTGCAGCGAGGTCGGCGGTTGCCGATTTCACGAGCGCGGTTATTTTGGCCTTGAACATGTCGCCGCTCCACTCCTTAGGGTCTTCGGGGAGGGGTGTCATCGGCAGCTTGCGGCGGTCAAACGTCCAGCTGTCAGACGAATAGATTTCCTTGTAGAGGTGAGCTTCGAGCAGCTGCGCGAGCGAGTTGTAGGGGGCTGGCATTGCCGAGGCGAGCGAGTCGAGCATCTGTATGCGCTTTGCCACATCCTCGTGTGAGATGAGGTTGTTCGCGATAGTTATCTGTATCGCGGCTCTCATCATGTCGATGTTGTTGCCGGCCTTCCGGGCATCGGCCATAGCCTTCTCGGCGTTTTCGCATACCGTCTTAGGGAATGCGAAGTCGGGAGCGGTGAATGTGTTTGGCTTCGTGGACTGCTCCGTCGCGGCAGTCTCCTTTGCACCCGGTCGCGGGTGCCGTTTTCCGTCCATTGTCATTGTGGGAAAAATTAATGTCAACAACAAGAGCATTGCTGTTGACAGGTTGAGAATATGTGTTGGTGTTCGTTTCATCGTTGTCTGCTTTTTGAGGGTAAATTGATGATAAGCAGCGTGGCGCGAGCTGTGACTGCAGGCTGCGGCATTGTCCGTGGCTGCCTTTTGCTTGCTGACGGGTGAGAGGCTGTGAGCCGTGTCAGCGTCGTTTCTTGCCGCGCAGCTGGCTCATCTTCTGGCGGAATTTCTTCTCCGCCTCCTTCATCTGGTATATCTGCTTCGGAGTGAGAAACTTCTCGAACTCGTTCTCATAGCGTTGGTCAATCTGCCCCTCCTTGATTTTTGCTTCAGACATGGCATCAGTGGCACGCTGGTAGTCGGCGGCAGTGGCGTTCTTGTCGTTCTTGACCTTGCGCTCCATCTCTACCGCAGTCCGGAATACTTTGCGCTTCTCGTTGGTCATGCGGTTGTATACCTCGAAGAAGCGCGACTGCTGGTCGGCTCTCAGCTCCATCTCCTGGGCGAGGTACTTGAGCTTGTACTCATGCAGTTCCTTCTCCACGTTCTCGCGGTTGCCGTTGCGCTGTGCCGATGCCGCCAGCGGCAGGAGCATCATCAAGAGTATTGCATATATCTGTTTCATGGGTGGGTTGTATTGTTTTTGCCGGGGCATGTCGTGACAGCCCCCGTATGTTATTGTTTCTTGCGTACTGCCTGTGCCACCTCGCGGTGGTGAGGTTTCTCCTTGGAGGTCTTCGTCACGTCTATCGCGGCGTATTCAGGCTCAAGCTCCAGTCCGAGGTCTTCGCTCAGCTCATCGAATGACTCATACTGCTGCGACACGGAATCTTCAAGCTCGAAGTCGCTCATGGCATATTCGGGGACTATCTCCTCGAAACTCTCCGGCGACTCGTTGAGGGCGGCAACCACTTCTGTGGGTGGATTGTCGAGCGAGATGTCGTCGTGTGACATCATGTGGAACATCTTCATCATGCACCAGATGCCGGCAAACATCGCCGCAAGGTACACGTAAGGCTTTATGCGCTGCCAGGTGGTCATCTCAACCTTCGGCGGCTCTTGCCGCTTCGGCAGCTTGGACGGCATCGACGCATAGAACTGCTCAAAGTACCCTTCCGGCACTTTGAAGCCCGTCTTGCGGCTTCCTGTGATTTTGTCGATATGTTCTTCCGGCGTCATTTCATCTATAGGGTTGTAAGTCAAGATTGTACAGCGTCGATTGCGCCAGTCTGTGAAAGTCTTGCGGACGGCGGCCGTTGCGAAAATCCGACTTTTGTGTCAATAAATCTACTCTTGTGACCAATACGGCTCCTGTTGGTTTAAGTGGCGTCCGAAATATTTTTGTCGCCCGTGCTTCGCGTTTTCCGCTGCATCTGGCTGGCAGCGCATTTTTTATACGGCGGTCGAAAACAAAAGCCGCCGCCGTGGTGTTATGCAATAAACAAATCGTTTCATGATGTTAGATTAGTTCGAAACAGTATTATGTATTGCGGTGTGGCAGGTTGTGAAATCGGCCGCACCTTTGTTTTTTATTACTCGGAGTACTCCGAGGTTCAGCTGTATAAGCGAGGGTGTGCCTGATGTCAGGCACACCCTCTCGTGTTTTGTGAGCATGTATGTTGGCTCGTGATTACTTCACGATGACCTTGCGGGCGCTGTTGCCGTCGGTCACGATGTAGATGCCGGCTGCGGGCAGCTCGATGTTGCCGTTGCTCATGTTGGCTATGGTCACACCGGCGGGAGTGATGACGCGGACAGGAGCATTGGCCTCAACGCTGAGTGTGCGGCCGTCGATAGCGATGTTCATGCTGCCATCGCCGTTGATTTCGTCAACACCGCTTTCTGGCAGTTCGCAGATTGCGTCAAAGCTGACAGTGCCGTCAGTGTTGAGCGAGATGTTGTCGAGCTCGACTTTCATGCTGCGGCCCAGGCGTGTGGTGAACGCCGGTGTGGTGCTGCGTGTGAACGCGGTCACGTTGGCTGTGCCCGGGAAACAGTCGCCCGCTACTGAGTAGTTGCTCTTGATGTTGTCTGCCTCGATGAGGTCAACACGCTGGCGGGCTGCTGTGTTGTTGACGGTATTGTTCTTCCATGCAGTCTGGTCGTAGTCGATGCGCCACACCAGCATACCCGAGTTGGGCAGGTATGTGTCGAAGCCTTCCTGCTTGCGCACCTCGATGAGGATGAACTCCTTGTCGTTGGTGCTCTGGACGAGGTAACCGTTGTTGGTGGTTATCGGCTCAAGGGTTTTCGGGAATGTGCCTGTACCCTCGAACTTGGCAGGTTCCATCCAGCCGAGTGCGTAACGCTCGAAGATTGAGTAGTTAGGCGGTGTGCAGCCGTTGTTGTTGTAGGGACCGTAGTCGAGCACAGACCATGCACCCGGAGTGAAGGCGTTGTTGTAGACGGTGGAGTAGAGGTCTGGCAGACCCATTACGTGGCTGAATTCATGCACGAATGTGCCGATGCCGTCAGGCTTCTGCGTGGTGTTGTCTATTTCGTTGGAGCAAGCGTAACGGTCCAGCAGCACGTTGTCGAAATAGTACTTTGCGCCGGTGTTGGTCACGTTCCACGAGTGTGGCCACACGGTGTTGTTGCCGCCGCCGTCAGCCTCTCCCTTGCCGGCGTAGAATACATATACATTGTCGATATATCCGTCGCCGTCGTCGTCATACTGCGAGAAGTCAACGGTGGCGTCGAGCTGCTGGCAAGCCTCGATGACCATCTCCTCGGGGTGGTTGTCGTTGCCGTAGTAATCGTTGCCGCCGTAGTAGGAGCGGTTGTTCTTCAGCTTCACAGGACCGTACACGTCAAAGTCCGGCTGGAACTTGTTGTTCGAGTTCTGGCAGAAGTAGTCGCGTGCGCTGGCGTTGTTGCCGTTCTGGCTGAAACCGCTCTCGTTGAGCATACGGTAGTAGTAGTCCTGCGGGTCGCTCATCGAGAATGACACGTCTTGATATTCCACAAGGACGACGAGGGCTTTCTGCACCCCCTCCGAGGGGAAGTCGCTGAAGAGCAGGTTGATGCCCTGCGAGTTTATCTTGCCCTGGCGGTTTGACTTGGCGCGGCGGGCGTTCATTGTCGCGTTGCGCTGCTCGCGGCGGTCTGTGTCGATAGCCTCAACCTGTGCGGTCATGGCCTCCTTGTCGAGGTTGCGGAGGAATGTCTTGTCTGCGTCTGTGCGCTTGTCGGCAGCCACGGCGCGGCGTGATGAAGCGACGATTTCGCCGTTGGCGCCAACAGTCGCGTAGGTCATGAAGCCAGAGGCATCCTCCATGAGCAGGTAGCCGTCCTCAGAGAATGTGCGGTGGGCGTGTTCATCGCCCATCAGGCGCACTGGAAGCACGGTGCCGTCCGGCTGTTCCTGCATGACGATGCCGTGTTTTGCGGGCTTGGCGTTCGCAGGGAGTGTGGCCAACACGGCTGCTCCGAACAATGCTGCAATGCCAAATCCCTTCAGCATGGAATACTGACGAGTTGTCTTTGTTTTGTTCATTTTGATTCGAGTATATCGGTTATTGTATTCGTTCTTTTTCAGGCCGCCCATGTCCCCGATTGAAAAGAGTCAGGCAAAAGCGTCGGGGATGCGGCACGCCGTTGTGCTTTTGAAAATCAGCGCAATTTACGAATAAATCTCCGTGTAAAGAAAATTTGCCGCTGCGGATTTAGTTAAAAATGGCAAAGCAAGGCAATGTGCAAGCGCGGCCGCTTGCGCATGGCCTGCCGCGGTGACGTTTGCTTGCAAAATGCTCGCTGCGTAAATCTGCCCCTATTTGATTTGCCTGTTTGCGGAATTATCGCTAATTTTGTGTCTGTAATGGCAAACTCGGTCAGCGACATATACTACCACGGCCCGGTGGTGGCACTCGACCTCGACGACACGCTCTACAGCGAGCGCGAGCATGCTGTGGCAGCGTACCGCGCCGTGGCTGCTATGCCCGATATTGCCTCTCCCGCGCTTTCTCCAAGGGTCGTCCGGGTGATGGCCGCCGCGCTTGACCGGCGGGAAAATCCCTTTGACGCTCTCGTGAAGATGCTCGCTCGCGACTGCATAGCAACGCTCGCCGACACTGCGCAGCGCGTGCAGGTATACCGCAGTTGCCGCCCTCGTCGCCTTACACTGTATCCTGATGCCCGCAATCTTCTCGATGCATTACGAGGCAAGGGCGTGCGTTGCGCCATAGTGACTGACGGCAGGAGCGCGACACAACGCGGCAAGATACGCGCTCTCGGCATCGAAGACCGCTTCCACCCCGGCGACATCCTCATTTCAGGCGAGACCGGCCATGACAAGACCGAGCCGGACAATTTCACTGCCTTGGTACACCATTACCCCGAGGCATCGCGCTTTATATATATAGGTGACAACCTCGCAAAGGATTTCGACATGCCGGCAATGCTCGGCTGGGACACGTACTGTCTGCGTAGCCGCCCCGGCAACATCCACCCGCAAGGGGAATGTTCCAATGCCGTAATGGTGGAAAGCCTTACCGATATACTAGATTGCATCTGAACAAACACATCCCAAGATACACACACATACAATGAAAACAGCTCTCATCACAGGCATCACCGGACAGGACGGCTCGTTTCTCGCGGAATTGCTCCTTGACAAGGGGTATGAGGTACACGGCATAATACGCCGCAGCTCCTCATTCAACACCGGCCGCATCGAGCACCTCTACCTCGACGAGTGGGTGCGCGACATGCACCGCAAACGCCTCGTCAACCTCCACTACGGCGACATGACAGACTCCGCATCCCTCATACGCATCATAGCGGAGACCAAGCCCGATGAGATATACAACCTCGCCGCGCAGAGCCATGTCAAGGTCTCGTTTGACGTGCCCGAATACACCGCAGATGCAGATGCTGTAGGTACGCTGCGCCTCCTCGAGGCAGTACGGATACTCGGCCGCGAGAAAGTCACACGCATCTACCAGGCCAGCACGAGCGAACTGTTCGGTAAGGTAGTCGAAGTGCCCCAGAGCGAAACTACGCCATTCTACCCGCGCAGCCCGTACGGCTGCGCCAAGCTGTATGCCTATTGGATCACCAAGAACTACCGCGAGAGCTACGGCATGTTCACCGCCAACGGCATACTGTTCAACCACGAGAGCGAGCGCAGGGGCGAGACATTCGTGACACGCAAGATCACCCTCGCGGCGGCCCGCATCAAGGCCGGCCTTCAGGACAAGCTGTACCTCGGCAACCTCAACGCCAAGCGCGACTGGGGATATGCCCGCGACTATGTGGAATGCATGTGGCTCATACTGCAGCAGCCCGACCCCGATGACTATGTCATCGCTACCGGCGAATACCACTCCGTGCGCGAGTTCACCGCACTCGCATTCAAATATGCAGGCATCGACCTGCGCTGGCAAGGCGAAGGCATCGGCGAGAAAGGCATTGACACAGCGACCGGCAAGACGCTTGTCGAGGTTGACCCGAAATTCTTCCGCCCCGCAGAGGTCGATGAACTGCTCGGCAATCCCGAGAAAGCCCGCACCCGGCTCGGCTGGAATCCTCGCTCCACCTCGTTTGAGGAGCTTGTACGTATAATGGTTGATTCAGACACACGCCTCGTGGCGGAAAAATAAATTGCAAGATGGAAAAAGACTCCAGAATATATGTGGCAGGGCATCGCGGCCTCGTAGGCTCAGCCATAACACGCGCCCTGAAAGAGAAGGGGTATACCAATGTATTTGGCCGCACTCACAATGAACTTGACCTGCTCGACGGTCGCGCTGTGCATCGTTTCTTCCTGCGTGAACAGCCCGAATATGTCGTGCTGGCGGCAGCGCACGTGGGAGGGATTATGGCCAACTCCAAGTACCGCGCCGACTTCATCTGGCAAAACCTCCAGATACAGCAGAATGTCATCCGCGCCAGCTTCATGCACCGCGTCAAGAAACTTCTCTTCCTTGGCAGCACCTGCATCTACCCGCGCAACGCGCCGCAGCCCATTCCCGAGGACGCTCTGCTCACCTCGCCCCTCGAATACACCAACGAGCCGTATGCCATCGCCAAGATTGCAGGCCTGAAAATGTGCGAGAGCTACAACCTGCAGTACGGCACAAACTACATCGCCGTCATGCCTACAAACCTCTACGGGCCGGGCGACAACTTCAATCCCGAGACTGCCCATGTCCTGCCGGCGATGATACGCAAGATGACACTCGCCAAGATGCTTCAGGAGGGAGACGTAAAAGGCATACGCCGAGACTTGGCTCACCATCCTATCGAGGGACTG
Source organism: Porphyromonadaceae bacterium UBA4702 (assembly GCA_002404675.1). Lineage (GTDB taxonomy): Bacteria > Bacteroidota > Bacteroidia > Bacteroidales > Muribaculaceae > Lepagella. The sequence goes on from DHKE01000072.1 coordinate 19,472, forward strand.
ACCAGCCGGTCTGACATGAAGTACATCGTCGACAAGTTCGAGGAATACGGCATCGGCACTAATCGCCTCACCCTTTGGGGCACCGGCACGCCGCTCCGCGAGTTCCTGTGGAGTCAGGACATGGCAGACGCATGTGTGTACATGCTCGAAAACGTTGATTTCGCAGACCTGCGCGGCACTGGCCCTGAAGTGCGCAACTGCCACATCAACATCGGCTCTGGACGCGAATACACCATAGCTCAGGTGGCTGCCATGGTGCGCGATGCTGTAGACTACAGAGGTGAAATCTGCTGGGACAAAACAAAGCCCGACGGTACGCCGCGCAAGCTCTGTGACGTGACCAAGGCGCACAGCCTCGGCTGGAGACACAAGGTCGAGCTCGAAGAGGGCATACCGATGCTCGTGAAATGGTACAACGGGTGATTGATAACACACCCTAAATACGTTGACAAAAATGCCAATCCCCGAAAAAATGCCATCCTAAGTGCAATTTTTCGGGGATTAATTTGCGAGTGTGCTTGCAATATGTTACCTTTGCGCCGTGAACAGATTATAGCCATGCCTAACCCAGTAGACGTGAACACAAGAATCCTCATAATTTACACCGGAGGTACTATCGGAATGATAGAAAATCCGGACACACGCGCTTTGCAGCCATTCGATTTCAACCACCTCATCGACAATGTCCCCAAAATCAAGATGCTGGACTTTGAAATCGACAATATCCAGTTTGAGTACCCGCTCGACTCGTCGGCGATGAACCCCTCCCACTGGTGCAAGATAGCGCGGCACATTGAGCATAACTACAACGACTACGACGGATTTGTCATACTCCACGGCACTGACACCATGGCATACACCGCCTCCGCGCTATCGTTCATGCTCCAAAACCTCGACAAACCGGTCATCATCACCGGCTCGCAGCTTCCAATCGGAGAAGTGCGCACCGACGGCGAGGAGAACCTCATCACCGCCCTCCAGGTGGCTGCCGCCAAGGACTGCCAAGGAAACCACGTGGTGCGCGAAGTCGCAATCCTGTTTGAAAACTACCTCTGGCGCGGAAACCGCAGCACGAAATACAGCGCGGACAACTTCAACGCCTTCAAGTCAAACAACTATCCCCAGCTCGCCAAAATCGGCCTCGGCATACAATATAACAAGGAGGCACTGTGGCGCAAGGAAGTATGCGGCCCGCTGAAAGTCCACTACGAGATGGACACCAACGTGTTCATACTCGACCTGTTCCCCGGCATCACCGAGACCACGGTGCGGCATCTGCTCGCCACACCCCATGTCAAAGGCATAGTGATGAAATCCTTCGGCGCGGGCAATGGTCCTACCGACAAGTGGTTCACAGACGCCATACGCGATGCGGTCAACAGCGGCATCGTAATAGTCAACATCACACAGTGCTCCAACGGATGCGTGCACCCCATGCGCTACCTGACAGGCTGGGAGCTGTCGCGAGCCGGCGTAGTGTGCGGACACGACATGACCACAGAGGCAGCAATCACCAAGCTGATGTACCTCTTCGGCAAAGGCCTCTCCAATGACGAGGTGCGCCGCTACCTCGAAATGTCGCTGCGCGGCGAGATGTCCCTCCCCGAAGAATAACCCCTGTCAGCGGCGCAATTTTGTCGCATGATGTTGTCTTGTTAAAAACATACATTTGATTGATGAAAAAGATATTGGGATGCGCGGCTATGGTCGCAGTGTCGCTGCTCGCGCCGCAGGGCGCGTCGGCACAGATTTATGAGATTACCAACCAGATACCCCAGCTGCTGCAGCCGGCTCTCTCCGGCTCTGCAAGCTACAAGGGCTTCGTCGAGGCTTCGTATGTGCAGGGCGTGGGCGACGACAAGATCAATTCCATCGAGCTGACGACTACGCAGGGCTTCAACTACAGCAACTGGTTCTTCATGGGTGTCGGCGCTGGCGCGAATGTGGCTTTCAGCCGCCATTGGGACGACGTGTTAGGGGGCTATCCGTCCAGAGAGACCTCAACATACGCGATAGTGCCGCTGTACACTGATTTCCGCTTCAACATCGGTGGTACGTCTGCTCCTTCGTTCTTCGTCGATCTGCGCCTCGGCTGCGCGTTCCTCGTTGGCAGCGACGAAATGGAACTTGCCAACGGTCTTGTCACCAACAAGGAGTATTTCTACTTCCGACCGACCATAGGTCTTCGCATACCAGCCAGCTCAAAGTCGCCGAAACAGGCGTTCAATATCGGGTTGAGCTACCAGCTGCTCACCGCTCGGATGCAGATGTCCTATTATGACCGCAGCAACGTTGTCCTCAACGGGTTGGGCGCGGGCGTGTCATTTGAGTGGTGACGGCAAGTCGTTGCCGTACAGCTGTCGCGTTACCGGGATAGTCAGCCGCTCGTTGCCGAGTATCACGCGGGGGAATACCTCCTCTGCCTCGGTCTTGAAACGGCTGTCGTCGCGGTAGCGTGACGAGTAGTGTCCTGTGACGAGCGTGCCGGCGTGCGCGTCGCGGGCAACCGTTGCCGCTTGTCGTGCCGTGGAGTGGTAACGCAGCCGCGCATCATGAGCGTTCTCTTCCAGGTATGTCGTCTCGTGGAAAAGCAGGGTCGCGCCCTCTATTTTCTCCGCGAGCGACGGCATATAGCGCGTGTCGGAGATGTGCGCATAGCTGAGCGCGTCGTCTGCGGGTTTGGTCAATGCCTCATTCGGTATGACTCGCCCGTCGTCTGTCACGAAATCCTCTCCGGCCTTGATGCCGTTGATTTTGGAGAACGGCACATGGTGGAAGTCTATCATCTCGCGTATGATGTGGCGTGGCTTCTCCTTTTCCTCAAATACATATCCCATCGTGGGAATGCGGTGGTCGAGCGGCACTGTGCGCACGCGCAGCCCCCGGTTCTCAAACGCGATTTCCTCACGTGTCGGGTCGAGGACGTTAAACCGTATGTCGAAGTTCTCGTCGCGGTTGAACACGGCGAATATCTGCGAGAGTATGAACTCCCCCTCGGCAGTGGTGTGTATGGTGATGCCGCCGGCTTTGCCGCACAGGGCAAGCGTCCCGGCAAGTCCCGGCAATCCGAACACATGGTCGCCGTGCAGGTGGGTCAGGAAAATGTGGCCGAGGCGTGTCATCTTCAGCCTCATGCGCTGGAACTGAAGCTGCGCCCCCTCACCGCAGTCAACCATGAACAGCAAGCCGCGGTGTTCGACCACGGTGCATGACGGCTGGTGGCGCAAGCTGGGCTTGGCAGAGCCGCAGCCGAGTATGTTGACGTTGAACTCAGGCATGTCTCATTTGCGTGTCATCTGTGAATAGTCCTTGGCAAGCCCGCCTGTTGCAGTCTCCTTGTAGAGTGACGGCAGGTCGTGGCCGGTCTGTTTCATCACCGCGACGAGACGGTCAAACGACACGCGGTGGCTGCCGTCGGTGAATGTAGAGTAGATGTTGGCATCGAGGGCGCGGGCAGCAGCGTATGCGTTGCGCTCTATGCAGGGTATCTGCACCAGACCGCATACCGGGTCGCACGTCATGCCGAGGTGGTGTTCCAGCCCCATTTCCGCCGAGTACTCTATCTGAGCCGGGCTGCCGCCGAACAGCTGTGTCGCCGCAGCCGCGCCCATGGCGCATGCAACCCCGACCTCTCCCTGGCAGCCTACATCCGCTCCTGAAATCGAAGCGCGGTGCTTCACCACGTTGCCGAACAGTCCGGCTGTCGCCAATGCCCGCAGTATATGTATCTCCTTGAAATTGCGGCTTTTCCATATATGGTACAGCACGCCAGGCATCACGCCAGACGAGCCGCACGTAGGAGCGGTGACGATGACGCCGCCCGAAGCGTTCTCTTCGCTCACCGCCAGCGCGTAAGCAAACGTCAGCCCACGCGAGCGCAGGTTGTCGCGATACCCCTCCGCTTTGACGCGGTACGAGTTGGCCTTGCGCCGCAGGTTCAGCGGCCCGGGCAGACGGCCCTCCGTCTCCAATCCCCGTTCCACCGCCGCTTGCATGGCTCGCCATATCTCGTGCAGGTAGTCCCAAATCTCAACACCCTCGCACTGCTCTACATATTCCCAGTAGCTTAGGCCTGTCCGCTCGCAATAGGTCATGATGTCAACGATGCTGTCCATGTCGTAGATGTCCGGCGTGTTGAGCATCGACGGGTCGCCGTCGATTACGATTGCTCCTCCGCCGACGCTGTACACCGTCATCTTGCCGATGAGATTGCCGTCACCGCCGTATGCCTCCATTTTCATGGCATTAGGGTGGTACGGCAGGAACGTCTGCGGCTCCCACAGGATTTCCGCGGCACGGCCGTCGGCAGAAAGCACGTCAGTGACAGCCACGTCCGTCATGTGTCCCTTGCCTGTTGCGGCGAGGCTTCCGTAGAGGGTTACGACAGTGCGGCGCGTGTCAGGGTATTTGTCCAGGAATGTTTCCGCAGCCTTGTGCGGGCCCATTGTGTGGCTTGACGACGGCCCAGTGCCGATGCGGTACAGCTCTTTGATAGATTTCATCGTGTGCAGACTTTGGTTATTTCGCGAAAATACAAAAAATATCCGTGCCAAGCCCTCTTCTTTCCCGCTGCCTATGATTAATTAACAAGTTTGCGAGCCTCGCATCCTCTGCAAATAGGGGAAGCCGGCACATTTCGATGCCTGCTTCCTGTGTTCAATGTTTTGTGTTTTAAGATTGGTCGTCAGAGGCGGACCTTGGCGGTGCGGCCTCCTGCGCGGACTATGTATAGTATATGCCGGGAGCGAGGTTGTCACGGCTCACTTTGCGGCCTTGCAGGTCATGCCACTGGGTGTCAGTGCTGCTGTCATCGGCAGTCTTGTCTACGCCTCCTTCGCCGACTGCCGCAGTCCATGTAAACTGTGTGTCACCCCATTCGTCCACGAGTTTCATGGTGTAACTGCCTGTAGCGATGTCTTCGCTGAGCGGGCCTCCGTTAAATTGCATCGTTTCGGTTCGGTATGAACCCATGATGGCGGAGGTGTAGTCGGTGCTTGCCAGTTCATAGCCATTCTTGTCGACCAGGGCTGCCCTCAGTCTGTCAACCGCTGCATCCTGATAGGAGTCTTGAAATGATGCTTTGACGGATACTGTTAACGGCTGCCCTTGGCTCAGGGCAGTGGTCGGCTCTGAAAAGCGGGTGTGTCGTGAGCCGTCGGCATAGATGTCATCTCCGATTACGTGTATCTTGGCATACAGGTTATCCTCGTCGTATGTCTGAAGCGGCTTCCAGTTGTCTGTGCCGGAAATGCTGTAAGCCATTGTCAGTCTGTAGCTGCCGTCGGCAACGGTCTCCGGCATATCCGCTGAAATCCACTCAAATGTGTAGTTTGAGGGAACTTTGAACTCTCCGCCGATGTCTATCGTTTCGGTGCTTCCGGCAGTGTCGCTAATTACGAATGCAAAATCGAAGATACCATCGGTGGGGGATATGTTTTGGAAGTGGCCTGGGAAGTCTTCTTCGTAAATAAATCCGTAGACGGTGGCAGTCCTGCCTGAAAATGTGAACAGCAGTCCGCCGGTGACACCCAGCACTGCCTCCGGGCAGGTCAAGCCTTCTTGAGGCGGACGTATGAATGTAACGGCACTTTGGCTTGAGTTGAACCCGTCGTAATTGCCGCCGATGCCCTGGATTTCAGGAGTGAGTGCCGACAACGCGAAATATCCGTCGCTTACGCCGCCCCAGCCCCAGTTGAAATGGAAGTAGCCGTCGGTGCGGTATCCGTCGCATACAAACTCATGCCCGCCAGCTCGTCCTAAGCCGCTGTAGAGCAACGGACAGCCGGCATCGAGGCTTTCGTACAGTATTTCGGCCCATTTGCTGTCGGAGTACCATGCGCGAGTGTGCAAATACATAGATGTGTCGTACCCGAAATTGTTCAGCAGGGCAGGACAGACGCCATATTCGCTTGCCCCGGAGCTTGTTGTGCTGTAATCCATTTTCACGGAATATCCGCATGCCTTCATCAGCGTTGCCACGGCATTGCGCTGCTCTGCCGTGCCGAGGTTGTCTGAAGGGTAGTTGTTGAGCATGTTGTCCCAGTCGAAAACCGTTTCATCGAGGTTCATTGACAGAGTGCTGCCGCCGTATTGTGTCGATACAGTACCCTTACCTCTTTCTGGGTAGTTGTGGTATTTCATCACCTGCGCCATTGCTGTCGCGACACAGCCTGTGACTACGCCGTCAGGCAGCAGGTCGTTGAATGGCGCGGCCTGGTTCCAGGCGGTCTGCAGCATCGGCTCGATCGCGTTGCGTCCTTCTGCCTCGCGGCATGGAGCATCTGCGAATGTGATTTCATCGCGGTGCTGCTCGGCGTATTCTATTTGTTTGCCGTACTGTTCGAGCCACCAGGTCATCTGCGGCGGCAGCTGCGTGTCGGCTGTTACAGGCGTGTCGAGGTACGCCAGCACCGGGCGTGAGAGGTCGTCCGCGCCGAGTATCAACGCCGAAGCCCCTGTCGAATAGATGTAGTATGTCGTTAGGTCGCCGTATTTCCCGGTCAGTGTCAGTACCGGGGAGGCATTGCAGAACGGCCGCATTTTCGCGGGCGTGTCTGTTGTTGCACGAGCCATTGCCTCTTCGGGCGTGAGAGTGCGGGCTAACGCCGGAGACGCTGCCAGCAGCAGGGCTGTTCCGAGTAGGATTTTATTCATTATATTTGCCAGTTTTGATTTTGATGTAAAGGTAATCATTTTTGCGCAAATATTCAATTCCACGAGATGATTCGGGTCATGCCATGGCATTTTGTGTTGCCGTTGTCGTTGCCTGATGCGCAATATGAGGTTGTCACCGGTTGTCTTCAGGGAAGGGGGCGAGGCCGGGTGTGTTTATGATGCTGCGCACTTGTTCGGGTGTGGGCAAGGGCAGGTCGCGCAGCAAGGTGTCTGCCGAGGGCGAGCCTGTGTGTCGTTCCGCCGGCGCCGCTGCGCGGATTGCCTTGGAGAATACTGACGCAAAGTAGGGTATGAAGTTGTCGTCGCCGGCACAGTCCATTGCGTCCATGAACTGCCCTACAGTGCAGGTGCTGCCGTTTACTGCCGGCACGATGCCTGTCGCTTCTCCTCTGTCCGACTGGACGATATATATCATCCGGGCGGCTTGCAGCTTGTCGATGACGCGGCTGAGTATGCTCACCGGCAGGTTGTACAGGTTGGATATTTCAGCACGCGAGAACGGTGTCTCACCCGCTTCAAAACGCTGTATGACAATGGCTGTCATCACGAGTGCTACGCGGTCAATGTAGCGGTGCGACACCGATGACACGTCGCCCGGGTAGTTGTAGCGGAATATGTTCTGCATCGAGTGGGCAAGCACGCCGCCGCTCAGCAGTATCAGCCATGAGAGCTGAAGCCATATCAGCATCAGCGGCAGCAGCGCGAACGAGCCGTAGATGGCGTTGTATTTCGACACGTATATCTGGCCGTTGACAAACAGGGCAAGCACCACCTCCACGCCGATAGTGGCAAGCGCGCCTGCTATAGCGGCACAGCGGAAATCAACCTTGGTGTTGGGTATCAGGTAGTAGGACAATGTGACGGCAGCCCATGTCAGTATGAACGGCGAGATGCCGAGTATGGTGTCAACGACTGGCGACAGCACAGCCAGCGGCGTATCGCCCTGCACCATTGTCGTCATGAATATGGATATTCCCGTCGAACATACCGCCAGCACAGGCACGAGCAGGCAGATGGCGATGTAGTCCGTGATTTTCTGGTACATCGAGCGGCCGCGTTTTATCTCCCAGATGCTGTTGAACACCTTCTCGACATTGGACAGCACGGAGATGACAGTCCACAGCAGCATCACCAGCCCGATGCCCACGAATATCCCTTGCGAAGCCTGGCTTAGGTACGAGTCGATGTATGTCATGCCCTCGTCGAGCATCTCTTGCTGCTCCGGGAACTTGGCATGCAGCTCGTCTTGCAGGAAATTCTGGAAGCCGAACCCTCGTGCGATGGCGAAAAACAAGGCGAGAGCCGGCACTATCGCCAGTATCGTGGAGTAGGTGAGAGCCATGGCCTTGGCACGCAGGTCGCGGCTCAAAAATGCCGACATCGACAGGTTGGCAGTCTTGAATATTTTGACTTTCAGAGTGTTGCGCGGCTCTTTCCATACGCCGTGCAGGAAGTATTCGCGCAGTCTGCATATTTTGTCTTTCAGTTTCATGAGGAAGTCGCCTGATATTCTGTTGACTTGTCAACAACGGCAGCCGCCCGGTGGTTGTGAAGTGCAGTGCAGTGCAGTGCAGTGAGCCGCCGCGTATTGAGGAGAGAGAAAGGGCAGAGGCACTGTAAGCCGGGTTATGTGCCGCAGCCCGCGAAGGGCGGCGGCGCCTGTCATTTATCTGAGCCGGCAGTCGCCCGCCGGCATTAGCAGCCTACCCCCCGGCAACGGGCGAGCCACCCTTGACTGCCGGTATATTTGGCCTTGCAACACGCAGTGACGTATTGACGCCCGGTGTCGCCACACGGGCCGGTGGGCTCTTACCCCGCCT
>DHKE01000072.1:28005-37124 GCA_002404675.1 Porphyromonadaceae bacterium UBA4702
TCTTACCCCGCCTTTTCACCCTTGCCCCCGACGCGCGCGGCATCGCGGGGCGGTTGTTTTCTGTTACGCCTGGCCTGCCATCGCTGACAGCTCCCCTTTCGGAAGTGCGTTGCTCTGTGTTGCCCGGACTTTCCTCCCCCGCGCTCGAGTCGCGGCAGCGACAAGCCGTGCTTCTGCCCTGTCTGTGTCAATGTCCTTGGCCTGAATCCGCATTGCGGTGTTCCAGGTAATGTATTATCGTTCCCGCAATTTCTGCGGCCGTCATCGACGAGGAGTCGATGCACAGGTGGTAATTGTCGGCATAGCCCCACCTCCTGCCGGTGAAATAGTTGTAATACTGCTCACGCATGGAGTCGCGGCGGCGTGCAAGCATCATGGCGGCATCGGTGTTGTCGCAGTCGCCGCGCTGCACTATCTTCTCCGCTCGGTATGCGGCGGGGGCGTGCAGGAAAATGCTTGCCATGCTTGCCATGTCGCGCAGGACATAGTCTGCAGTCCGTCCAACGATTACGCACGGCCCGGCATGGGCTACATCTGCGATGACCGCACTCTGTGCGCGGTACAGCCCCTCGCGGCTCATTGCCGAAACGGAATACTGTCCGTCTGCCGGCGATGACCACAGCCCCATCAGCACTCCTTTCAATCCGGGTCTGCACTCGTCAGCGCGGCTGAAAATATCCTCGTCAAACCCGCTTCGGCGAGCAGCAGAGCGCAGCAGCTCCTTGTCGTAATACGGCACGCCGAGCCTTTCGGCGAGGTACTTGCCGATTTCGCGGCCGCCGCAACCGAACTGGCGCCCGAACACTATCACCTGGTCTTCTGCTCGCATATTCAGTGCTGTGTTATCCGTTTCACCCCACAAAATTAGTCTAAATCCGAGAATTGACGAAATTATTTTCTAATTTTGCACCACAAACCAGTATGTTATGGCAGATACGCTGAAATTTCTGGAGGCCGACCCGGATGGGATGACGACCTACGATTACATAGTGAACAATGTCGATACGTGTATCGACCGCATGGATGAGCTGGTGGACTCTCTGCTTCACGCTGACAAGTCGGGGCAGTTTCTCGCCAGCTCGGCGCGTTTCCTCAATGCTGTTGACAGTGTCAGCTTCCACCGCCACATCGGGCGGCTGGTGATGGGCGCGATTGACCGCGACCGCGAGCGACGCTACATCGGCTCGCTGCTCGAGGCCCTGTGGGGTGAAGGCTACCGTGACCGCGCTGCTGAACTCGCTGCCGCCGATGACAATTTCAGACGCATCTATAAACGCATATACCCCGACACGGCTATGTGACCGCCCTGCCGGCAAAACCGATAAACTACCGATGAAAAAACTCATATTCTTTTTATTCGCTTTATTACCCGCAATGGTTATAACTGCACAAGAGACTTTGGTGGACGTCAGCACCACCCTCGGCGATTTCCGCGTGAAACTCTATGACGACACCCCGCTTCACCATGACAACTTTGTCAAACTTGTCAAGGAAGGCGCATACGACGGCATCCTTTTCCACCGCGTGATAAAGGACTTCATGGTACAGGCCGGCGACCCAAACTCCAAGGATTCCACTTCGGCCATGCCGCTCGGCGCAAGCTCGATAGGCGACCAGATACCAGCCGAGATACGCTATCCGGCGCATTACCACAAGTATGGCGCACTGGCAGCCGCGCGCACCAACAATCCCCAGAAACTCTCTTCCGGCTCACAATTCTATATTGTGACGGGGCACAAGTTTGACCGCGAGGGCGTGACGGCGAGTGTCTTGAAGTCGCTGCGGCATGCGCGTGTCATGGAGCTGATACGCCAGAACGAGGCCGACTTGCGCACTCTTCAGGCTCAACAAGGCAAGGAGGCTGTCAATGCCAAAATCGGCGAATACATCGCACTGGCGGAGAGCGAGATAAAGGAAGCTCCAGAGGAGATAGTCAATGACTACGTTACCGTGGGCGGGGCTCCGCATCTCGACGGCGAATACACTGTCTTCGGCGAGGTCGTTTCTGGCATGGAAACCGTGGAGAAGATACAGAATGTGGAGACCGGGGCAATGGATCTCCCTAAAACTCCGGTGCGTATTATCTCTATGAAGGTGTGCGAGTAAACCGCGCAGATGCACGGCAATCGGAAAATAATTTTGCCCATATTATTTTTTTGTTGTAAATTTGGCAGGTCAATCGGACAGGCCGCACATTTGCTGCTGTTTGCTCCGGGAGACATCCAAAACCAGCAATCCATAAATTCCCGGGTGCGGCGTGCCGCCTCCGGAAACAAAATGAACAAAACAAGATGAACGAGCTTGAAAAGACGCCCTCGCCTCAGCAAGAGGGCGCAACCCCCACACCCGCAGCAACGGATGTGAACCCTGAGACTGCTGCGGCAGCAACTTGCGACGCAGCTGCAGAAACCGAAACACCCTCATGCGATGAGAGCGGATGCGATGCCGGCACGCCGGCGGCAGAAACAGAAGCTGCCGCTGACGACACCAAGGACTGGCACTCCATGACCAAGGAAGAATTGGCAGATGCCTTGCGCGAAATCGTCGAGAGCGGCAATATGTCGCGCCACAAGGAAGTGACTGCCATAAAACAGGCATTCCATGCCCTGCGTACTAAAGAGCTCGACCGTCAAATGTCCGAATTTCTCGATGCCGGCAACCCGGCGGAGGCTTTCGCTGCCAAGCCTGACGAGACGGAGTTCAAATTCAAGGATCTTCTCGCGCAGTTCAAGGAGGGGCGCGCGCAGTTCCTCGCTGCAGAGGAGGAACGCCTTGCAGCCAACCTTGCAGCCAAGCGCAAAATCATTGACGACATCAAGAACATAGTCGAGGACATCGACAATATCAACCTCCATTATCCCCGTTTCCAGCAGCTTCAGACAGAGTTCAAGGAAATCAAGGACGTGACTCCCGGTGAGGAGGCTGACCTGTGGAAGGACTATCAGGCTGTTGTGGAGCTGTTCTATGACCGCCTGAAGATGAACAAGGAACTCCGCGACCTCGACTTCCGCAAGAACCTCGAGACCAAGCGCGAGTTTATTGCCCAGGCCAAGGAACTTGCTGATGCCCCTGATGTGATTGCTGCATTCCGCCAGCTTCAGGAACTTCACGCCAAATGGCGCGAGACTGGCCCTGTCGCCAAGGAGTTCCGTGAACCCATTTGGGAAGAGTTCAGCGCGGCCTCATCGGTGGTGAACAAGCGTCACCAACAGTTCTTTGAAGAGCGCAAGGCTGCGGAACAGGCCAACGAGGAGGCCAAGACAAAACTGTGCGAGGAGATTGAGGCTATAGATTTCAGCGGAAACAACTCCTTCAACAAATGGGAGGAGGCGACTAAGCAGGTGCTTGACATCCAGCAGCGTTGGAAAGGCATTGGCTTTGCGTCAAAGAAAGTCAATACTCAACTGTTCGCGCGTTTCCGCAAGACCTGTGACGAGTTTTTCGCTGCCAAGGCCGATTATTACAAGCGCGTAAAGGAGGAACTTGCAGCCAACCTCGCCAAGAAGACAGCACTCTGCGAGCAGGTCGAGGCGCTGCTCGAGAGCGAAGACCGCAACAAGGCGGCTGACAAGGTGGTTGCCCTGCAAAACGAATGGAAGACTATCGGGGGCGTTGCCCGCCGCCACAGCGATGCCATTTGGCAACGTTTCACCACTGCGTGCAACAAGTTCTTCGAGGACCGCAAACGCCAGAACTCCGCAGTCCGCAAGGAGGAGAATGAGAATCTCGCCGCCAAGCGCGAAGTAATCGAGCAACTTAAGGCGATAAATCCCGAGGAGACTGAGCGCAACGAGGGTCTGGCCAAGGTGCGTGACCTTCAGGCTCGCTGGCAGGGCATAGGCCATGTCCCCTACAAAATGAAGGACAAAGTCTATGAGGAGTACCGCGCCGAATGTGACCGCATCTATGACGGCTATCACCAGTCTGGCGCACGCCGCCGCATGTCCGGCTTTGAAAGCTCGATAGAGTCTCTCGATGCCGGCGATGCCAAGCTGACACGCGAGCGTGACCGCCTCTACCGGACATACGAGCAGAAACGCGCTGAACTCAAGACGTTTGAGAACAACATGGGCTTCTTCAATGTCAAGTCTCAGGGAGGCAACTCCATGGTGCGCGAAATGGAGAAACGCATCGCTCGCATCAAGGAAGACCTTCAGGAGCTGAAGCGCAAAATTGAATTGATTGACGAAAAAATGGACTAAGTCCATTGGGAATAAAGTGCAATGGCAGCACAGCTGCCATTGCTCGCTACTATGCCATATACACTTTGTGACCGGCGGTGTTATGCCGCCGGCACGTGCCAAGATGCGCATTACCGCTTATGCGATCATTGAACGAAAGAATCAGATTGGGCAAATATCTGCGCACTACACTCGTAGTGTGCGATTTCATCGTGCTCAACATTGCATATTTCATAACCTCATTGATTGAGGGGACTGACAGCCAGTTCGCTTGCAAGATGATTTGGCTGGCGGCTAATCTTTCGTTGGTCGCCTCGGAATGGATTTTCTCGTCAGTACACAGTGACCGTATCATCTATGCAGACCGCCTTGTCCTCAATGCGTTGAAGAGCGTACTGCTGGCCGGATGCGTGTTTACGTCACTCTTGTATGCTTTTGACATATATGACGTGCCGGTGTCTACCTGCTGCCTCTTCTATGCGTTGCTGTTTGTTGCCCTGTCGCTGTGGTGGGTGGTCTCGCGCTCTGTCCTGAAGCGCATACGCAATCTCGGGCTGAACTTCAAGCGCGTTATTATAATAGGCGGCGGGCCGACGGGAGAGGCTGTGTATGACCAGCTTATCGGAGATTCAGGATACGGCTACCGCATGCTCGGAGTCTTTGATGTCGAGCGTCCCGTATCTGCCAAGTTCAAAGGATGTTACCTCGGCACAACCGACGAGGTCGCCGATTTTGTGCATCTCAACAAGATTGACGTAATATATTATACGTTCAATGTCGAGGAGGGGACTTTCCTTGCCAAGGCCATGAAAGTCGCTGACGAGGAGGGCGCGCAGTTTGTATTTGTGCCTACGTTCAACCGGTTCTTGTCGGGCAATTTCACGCCCTCGTCAGTAGGGTACCTGCCATGTATGGTGCATGCCCTTTCGCCGCTGCACAAGCGCCGCAACCAGCTGGTGAAACGCATCGAGGATTTGGTCATATCCTCCATATTCCTTGTTTTCTCCCCGCTGGTGTTCATACCTATCGCGATAGGCATCAAGATGACTTCGCCCGGCCCGGTGTTTTTCCGGCAGAAACGGACGGGCATTTTCGGCTCTGAATTTGTGTGCTACAAGTTCCGCACCATGAAGGTCAATGACCAGAGCGACAGCCTTCAGGCTACGGAGAATGACCCGCGCAAGACCAAATTCGGTGATTTCCTGCGCCGTACGTCGCTCGACGAGCTGCCGCAGTTTATCAATGTGTTCATCGGCAATATGTCTGTCGTGGGGCCGCGTCCGCACATGGTGAGCCACACCGTAGAGTACTCCGCGCTGATAGACAAATACATGGTGCGTCATGCCGTCAAGCCCGGAATAACCGGGTGGGCGCAGGTCAACGGCTACCGGGGCGGCACCAAGGAATTGTGGCAGATGGAGAAGCGCGTGGACTTTGACGTGTGGTACATACGCAACTGGAACGTGTTTCTTGACATCAAGATAATTCTGCTCACCGTCATCAACGGCTTCCGCGGCGACAAGAACGCCTACTGACCATCAGCTGCATTTTAATTATCCTCGAGTGATTTGGTGGTCTTTGCGCCGAGTTCTTTCAGCCTTTGGGCGCGGCGGGTGAGGCTTTTCGAGTTCTTGTCGTCAAGCATATTCCGCGTCTCGCAGTATGCCGTGCGTGTTTTTTCGATAGCATTGCCGATGTCGTTCATCTTGCCAGCCAACGATACGAAACTGTCATAGAGCAGTCCGGCAATGCGTGCTATCTCAGCCGCGTTGCGGTCCTGCCGCTCTTCGCGCCACAGCTGCCCGATGATGTGCACGGTTGAAAGCAGGTGCGCCGGCGACACAATGACCACGCGCTGGTCGGCAGCGTATTTCCACAGCTCCGGGTCGAGGGAGCAGGCGCAGAGATACGCCCCCTCGTTGGGAATGAACATCAGCACGTGTTCCATAACTCCCGGCATGGCCTTCTGGTATTGCTTGTCGCCAAGTTCCTTTACATGTTTTTTGACCGAATCGACATGCCTCTTGCCGTATTTGTTTCGGTCGTTTTCGTCTTTCGCGTCGCAGTATTCCACATAGTCTGTCAGTGACACCTTGGAGTCCACTATGATGCGGCGGCCGTTGGGCAAGTCAATTATAAAGTCAGGACGCTGCAACCTGCCGTTGCTGTCGCGGAAGGCGTTGCCCGAGGCATCGCTGCCCGGCTGTGCGCGGAAGTTCACGCCCTCTTGCAGCCCCGCCTTTTCGAGTATGGTCTGCAGTATTGTCTCCCCCCAGTCTCCCTGCACCTTGCTGTTGCCGCGCAATGCGGTGGCGAGCGATTTTGCCTCTTCTCCTATCGTGCGGTTCTGCTCTGCGAGCAGGTCGATCCGCTCGCGCAGGGTTTCGCGTGAGGAGGTCGCATCCGTCTGGACACGCTGTATGAGAGCAGTGAGCTCTACGAGGCGTTGCCGCAGCGGGGTGAGCATGGTGTTCATTTGGTCGGCATTCTCCCCCTTGAGGTAAGCCGCGCTGTCCTGCGACAGCGACTTGAACGCCAGCCGTGTCGCGCTGTCGAGTTGCGTTATCCTCTCTTCCCACTGCCTTGACAGGGCTTCAACTTGTTTCTCATGCCGTTCAGTGAGCAGCCGCATCTCTGCGGAATGAGCCTGCCGCAGGTTGTCAATGTTGCGCATATTGCTCTCGTTGAGGCCTTTGATGTATTCGCGCAATGCCTCGTTGACCCTGCTGCCGGAACGCCCCTTGATGGCAAGCGCTGCCACAGCCGCGACGGCGATGAGGGCGACAGCAGACATTATGACCGTCAAAATGTCCATGTGCAATTGCTGTTTATTAATGTGTGCGATAATCTTATTGTGCCAGCAGGTGGCGGAAATGCGGCGACACCCAGACTTTGCCGTCGGTAGTCACCATGTACACTGCCAGATTGAGGCGGTTGGCCATGTCCTTGGCTGCTTCGCTCCCCATTGCCACCACTGCTGTTGCGTATGCGTCGGCATACATGGCGTAAGATGATGCCACCGTTGCGCTTGCCACGTCCGTCTTGGCAGGCCGTCCAGTCACCGGGTCTATGGTGTGCCCGTATTTGCTGCCGCCTTCAGCGTGGTAGTTGCGGTAATTGCCCGATGTGGCTATGCCCATGTTGCGTATGTTGATGATGCACTGGCTTTTGTGTACTGCCATTCCGTTGTTCTCAATGGGCGCGTCGATTGAGACAGCCCATGCTGTGCCTCGCGGCGAGCTGCCGGAAGAACGGATTTCGCCGCCGATTTCAATCAGGTAGTCGCTCACGCCGTTGCGCTCGAACATCTCCGCAACCGCATCGCAGCCGTACCCCTTGGCTATGGCGGAGAAATTGAACTGCATCCTCGGGTCGTCCTTGACGAGGCGTTCCCCAGACAGCCGGCTCTTGGATATGCCGACATATTTCAGCATTCCGTCGATGTGCAGGGTGTCGGCCGTAGGCGTATGCCCTTTGCCGAATCCCCATGCCGTCACCAACGGCCCCACAGTGGGATCGAACTTGCCGCCGCTTGATTTGTTGACCCGGCATGACGCGAGGTATATGCGGCGTGTCACGCTGTCTGTCAAGTCTGACTCGTTGCGGTTGATGCGGCTGATTACCGAAGTGGAGTCAAATGCCGATACGCTGTGTCCTACGCCGTTAAGAACTGGCATGATGCTGTCTGCAAGCGAAGCTTCTCCTCGGTATGTTATGTTGTAAACGGTATTCCATACCATGCCCCCGCACTTGCGGTATTCGTTGTCGTTTGAGTTCTTGCCGCTGTTTCCAGTACCTGACAACAGCAACAACAACAGCAACAGCATTGATGCTGTTATGACCAGTGCGGACAGACGCAATGCCTTCAGTTTATTGCCCATGCTTCTTTTTTTTGATGCAAAGTTACGCATAATCGAAATATTATTCGTAAATTTACGTCATATAAAAACCAACAATGCGATACAGCGTTATGAAACAATCATTTATATTTCTCGCAGATGGGTTTGAGTCCATTGAGGCTCTCACCCCCGTCGATGTGATGCGCCGTGCCGGGATGCCGGTCAAAACCGTGTCCATTACTTCAAGCCACACCGTCGTTTCAGCTCACGGCGTTAAGGTCGAAGCTGATCTGATATACGACCCGGCTCTCTTCACCGATTGCGGCTGGCTGGTACTCCCTGGCGGCATGCCTGGCGCGCAGAACCTGTATGAGTTCGCGCCGCTGGCAGGGCTGCTGCGTGAACACGCCGGCCGTGGCGGCAACATTGCCGCTATATGCGCATCGCCCGCTGTTGTCCTCGGTCAGCTCGGGCTGCTCCACGGCTACAAGGCGACTTGCTATCCCGGTTTTGAACAAGCACTCGATTGCGAGCAGTACATTGATGCACCTGTTGTTGCCGACCGCAACATGGTTCTCGGCAATGGACCGGCAAATGCGCTCACATGGTCACTCGCAATAGTAAAGCATGCTTTAGGCAAGGATGCCGCAGATCAGGTAGCCGCCGGGATGCTCTATTTCCGTCCGTGCGACGACACCTGCAACTATTTCGGATGACCATAATTGCCGCACAGGCTCACACGCCATTAGACTTTTTCGTGTACATCATCAATACAAGGGATGAACGACACTTATAATGTACTGGACCATCAGGGCGAGGGAAAGGTGACGGAAAAGATGAGCCGTTTCCTTGCCTTTGCCCGCTATGTCGAAACCGAAGATGAGGCGCGTGCCGCAGTGAAGGATTTCCAGAATGAATACCATGACGCCCGCCATGTCTGTTGGGCGTATATGGTCGGGCCAAACCGCGACAAGTGGCAGCTCAACGACAACGGCGAGCCGTCGGGAACTGCCGGCAAGCCTATCCTCGGACAGATAAACAGCCTAGGCTTGACCAATGTTGTTGTTGTCGTGGTGCGCTATTTCGGCGGCATAAAACT
>DHKE01000047.1:0-5851 GCA_002404675.1 Porphyromonadaceae bacterium UBA4702
TTGCCTTTCGCTGAATAGTTACGAGCCATCGCCGTGGGGTGAAAATGTGTGAAAGATTGCATGGCGATGCTTTTGCCGGTTGCTGGTGTGAAAGATTTTGGTTAATTTCGCGTTTATTATTTGATTG
Source organism: Porphyromonadaceae bacterium UBA4702 (assembly GCA_002404675.1). GTDB lineage: Bacteria > Bacteroidota > Bacteroidia > Bacteroidales > Muribaculaceae > Lepagella. The sequence continues at coordinate 128 of DHKE01000047.1, forward strand.
CAGAAGACTTTGTTTTTCGATTATGGACACTGATACAAATGCCAATAAGCCCTCTAAGAAGGTTGTTGTCAGCGGCATACGCGCTACGGGCAACCTTCACCTGGGCAACTATTTCGGGGCTTTGAGCAAGTTTGTCAAGATGCAGGACGACTATGACTGCCGTTTCTTCATCGCCGACCTTCATGCGCTTACCACTCACCCTGACCCCAAGATGCTGCACGAGAATGTCAAGGACATCATCGCGGAGTATCTCGCCGCCGGCCTCGACCCGGACAAGAACATACTGTATGTGCAGAGCGATATTCCGGAGATTTCGGAGATGTACCTGCTGATGAACATGCACGTGGGCATAGGCGAGCTGATGCGTACCGCCTCGTTCAAGGACAAGGCCCGCAAGGCACTCGGCATCAAGAGCGAGGGCGACGAAATAGAGAAGGAGATAATCGGCAACCAGACCAACCAGCGCGTGAATGCCGGTTTGCTGACGTATCCGACGCTTATGGCGGTTGATATCCTCATCCACCATGCCGACTATGTTCCCGTGGGTAAGGACCAGGAGCAGCACCTTGAGCTGACGCGCCGCTTCGCTCGCCGTTTCAACTCGTTCTATGGCGTGGACTATTTCGGCGAGTGCGAGAACTTCAACTTCGGCGGCTCTGCTGTCAAGGTGCCGGGGCTGGACGGCTCGGGCAAGATGGGCAAGAGCGAGGGCAACTGCATCTATCTTGCAGACGATGAGAAGACGCTGCGCAAGAAGGTGATGCGTGCCGTCACCGACCAGGGCCCGCAGACACCCAATTCTCCTGTCACTGAACCGATAGCCAACCTGTTCACGCTCATGGAACTGGTCAGCGCTCCCGACACCGTGGAGCATTTCCGCCGGGCATACGCAGACTGCTCCATACGCTATGGCGACATGAAGAAGCAGCTTGCAGAAGACATACTTAAAGTCACGCTGCCGATACGAGAGCGCATACTCGAATTGCGTCAGGACGAGGAGTACCTGGGCCGCGTGATGCGCCAGGGAGCGGAACGCGCCCGCGAGACTGCTGCCAAGACGCTCGCCGATGTGCGCCAAATCATGGGCATACGCAAGTTTTATTGACCAAAAATCCGATTTCAACTGACATGACCGGCAAGAATATCATCTCCGTTGCGGTGTCCCTCCTCCTGCTTGTGCTGGCGGGGGTGGTGTCCGCTTGCAGCCATCAGGAGAGCTCAAAACCAACGTTGACGGTCACTATAGCCCCGCAGAAGTACCTGCTCGACAAGATTGTCGGCGGCAAATATGATGTAGTCGCGATGCTGTCTGCCAACGCCGACCCGGAGACATACGACCCTACGGTGACCTCGATGATGAGTGTGCAGAAGAGCGATCTGTTTTTCCGCGTGGGGACGATAGGCTTCGAACAGGCGGCGTTGGGCAAGATTGCGGAGACATCGCCCGGCCTGAAGATAGTGAACTGCGCTGCCGGCATCACGCTGTCGGAAGGCACTCACGGCGGCCCGCGTGGCTACGACCCGCATATCTGGGTCTCGGTGCGCAACGCCCGTCAGATGGCTCGCAATATGTATGACGCTCTCGTGGAGGAATACCCCAAGGACAAGAAGTATTTCACAGAGAGGTACAATGCACTTGACAGTGAACTGGCGCAGCTCGACTCGACGTTGTCCGCTATTCTCGCCCCATGCCGTGGTGCGGCGTTTGCCATCAAGCACCCATCGCTCACATATTTTGCCCGTGACTATGGGCTGAAACAGGTGGCGTTAGAGGTGCAAGGCAAGGAAGCGAGTCCGGCGCAGATGCGCGAGCGGCTCGATGCCGCCGGCAAGGCTGCGCCTGTCGTTTTCTTCATCGAGAAGGGGCATGACAGCGCGGCGGTGGTCAACCTGGCGAAGGGCATGAACCTGCCGACCGTGGAGATTTCATTGCTTGACTATGAATGGAAAGACAATCTGCTCGCTGTGGCAAGAGCTGTCGCCCGGCAGTGCGCTGATAGAGCTGGCAGCAGCGAGTAAACAGTTCGGCGGCAAGACGATAATCCCACCGTCTGACCTGGTGATACGCACCGGCGATTTCGTGGCTGTCTCCGGCCCTAACGGCGGCGGCAAGACCACTTTCCTTCGCCTCTTGCTGCGCCTTGTCAAGCCTTCGGGCGGCGAAGTGGCGTATTACGACGGCGGCAGTCGCGTCAGCAGCTTACCCGTAGGCTACCTGCCGCAGAAAAGCAGTCTCGACACCCATTTCCCGATAACCGTAGGCGAGGTGGTACGCTCAGGGCTTATAGCTCCGCCGTCGTTGCGCCGTCGCGATGCCGCTGTCCGGAAGGCTGATGACGAGGCTATGGCTGCGGTCATGGAGTTTTTCGGTCTCGAGGGACTTGGCGGCAATGTGCTTGCCGACCTTTCAGGAGGGCAGGTGCAGCGGGCGTTGATAGCACGCGCCCTCGTCTCGCGCCCCTCGCTGATAGTCATGGACGAGCCGCTGTCTTACCTTGACGACGAGTATGGGCGGCGGCTCTGCGAGATGCTCTCCTCGCTGCGCGGCAGGGCTACGGTCATCGTCGTCAGCCACCAGATGGCGGCAATAGGCGAAATCGCCACGCGCCGCATCGCGATAGACCATAAACTGACAGAACTATGATACTCAACTGGATATGGATAGCCTTCTTCGCCATAGCCTTCCTCATGGCGGTAGGGCAGACCATGTTCTGCGGCAATCTCGACATCTGGTCGGAGATTATTAACAGTTCGTTCTCGCAGGCGGCGTTTGCCTTTGAGATTTCCCTCGGGCTGACCGGCGTGCTGACGCTGTGGCTCGGCATAATGAAGATAGGTGAGCGCGGAGGGGTCATACAGTTCTTTGGCCGCCTGATAAGCCCGTTCTTCTCGCGCCTGTTCCCCGGCATTCCCAAAGATCATCCCGCCATGGGCGCGATTTTCATGAACATTTCCGCCAATATGCTCGGTCTCGACAATGCCGCCACCCCGATGGGGCTGAAGGCGATGCAGCAGATGCAGTCGCTCAACCCCAAGAAGGATACGGCTACCGATGCCATGATTATGTTTCTGGTTCTCAACGCCTCCGGGCTTTGCCTTATCCCCATAAGCATCATGATGTACCGGGCGCAGGGCGGGGCTTCTAACCCGACGGACGTGTTCATACCTATACTGATAGCCACTTCAGTGGCGACGCTTGTCGGGCTGACCGCGCTTTGCATCAAGCAGCGCATACGCATGGACAGGGTGCTTGTGACGTGGCTGCTGTCGATAGCCGCCGCAGTCGCCCTGATAGTGTGGTTCTTCTCGTCGCTCCCTTCCGACAAGGTGCAGGCATACTCCACATTCGGCGCAAACGTGATACTGTTTGTGGTCATAATCGCGTTTATCGTCGCCGGCATACGCAAGAAAATCAACGTCTACGACACCTTCATCGAGGGGGCAAAGGAAGGGTTCAAGACCGCCGTGATGATAATACCTTACCTCGTGGCGATACTCGTCGGCATCGGCATGTTCCGCGCTTCGGGCGCGTTGGACGCATTCACAGGCTGCGTTGAGCAGTTTGTGGCATGGTGCGGCGGCGACACTCAATGGGTAGGGGCATTGCCGACCATGCTCATGAAGCCGCTTAGCGGTTCCGGCTCATGCGCCCTGATGCTCGATGTGATGAAGACGCAGGGTGCTGACGCATTCGTCAGCCAGCTTGCTGCCACAGTGCGCGGCAGTACCGACACCACATTCTACATACTCGCTGTCTACTTCGGCTCGGTCGGCGTTGCCAAGACGCGTTATGCCGCCGGCTACGCCCTGCTTGCCGATGTTGTCGGCGCGGTAGCCGCCATTGTCGTCGCGTACTTCTTCTTCACGTGAAGTAGGGACACAGCGTGAGGTTCGGGCTTTGTTTGTCGGACACTTCGGGGTACTCTGAGTCCTCGGAGAACTCCGATGAGGAGAGGCTCGAGCCAAAGGGCAAAGGGACTGCGATGTGCGTCGCAGCCCCCGGATAGGATTCTCTCGGTTGAAGGTCAGTTGCTTACTCTTCAGCCGACTTGGGAGTGAATTTCAGTGCGTTTGCCTTGTTGAACAGGGAAACAAAGGCAGTATCCCATCTTTCTTCGTCCTCAAGCTCTACTTCAGTTTCGGTTCCGTCAGGTGCTTCCACAACGAATTTGGGCTTGTATTCTGCTGGGGTTACTTCATTTTTATAATGAGTAAATAACACATCCTTAATTGAATACCCATTCGTGAGAGGGATTTTTTCCACTGTGTCCAAGTACTTCCAGTCAAACATTCCAAGCATGACTGCGCTGGTGTTGACATAGATTCCATTTCTCCACTTTCTGTCCCCGAAGACTATCAAATAGTCGAAATGGTTGAGATTGGCGAATGACAAAAATTTTGCGTATGTCGCCTTGCCGTTGGTGATGAACAGATAGGCTTGCTCTCTTGTGCCTCCATTGATTTCATTGATTGTCTTGATTCTTTCTTTGAATCTGTTCAGATCGTCGATGTCCATGTGTTTGGTGTGAACGGGGAGGCCGTTCACGGCATACGGTTTTGGTGCCCTATAAATTCCCGGATTCAGGCGGTTATACGAAAAAAGCGCAGGAATCTGTATCTTTGCCGTCCTTCATACAGTGGCTTCTCGCATTGCCATTTGGAGTTGGACGACAATGCAGAGAGCCTACGCTGTATATGTATCCGACAGGACAGGCGACATCCCTCGCGGAGTGTCTGTCCGTTGAATTACATACCAACTGGCATCCATCATTGTCTTATCCTTGACTCCAAATGAAATTTTGCGAGAATTTCTGTATATCAAGAATAAGCGTAAGATAAACGCTTCGATAATTATGTCTGCAAGCGGTTTGCGGCTCGTATGTGCCTCACACTCCTTGCAACCGCAAAATTACAACCAAATTTCCGCTCCGCCAAATATTTAACGTTTGACGGACGCATCGGAGGTATCGGAGAAGTCCGAGGAGGGGGAGAGGCACAAGCAAAAAGGCAGAGGGCTGCACGTGTGGCGCAGCCCTCTGGGTATTTCGGCTCATGGAGTGGGGATTATTCCCACTCGATTGTCGATGGCGGCTTGGAGGAGATGTCGTAGACTACGCGGTTCACGCCGCGCACCTTGCGTATTATCTGGTTGCTGACATCTGCGAGGAAGTCGTGCGGCAGGTGGCTCCAGGTGGCTGTCATGCCGTCGGTGGAGTTGACGGCACGCAGCGCGACGACGTTCTCGTATGTGCGCTCGTCGCCCATCACGCCGACGGAGCGTATCGGCAGCAGTATCGTGCCGGCTTGCCATACCTTGTCATACAGACCGTAGTCGCGCAGCCCCTGGATGTAGATGTGGTCGGCTTCCTGGAGTATGCGCACCTTCTCGGGGGTGATGTCGCCGAGTATGCGCACGCCCAGTCCGGGTCCGGGGAAGGGGTGACGGCCGATGAGTGTCTGCGAGATGCCGAGGGCGCGTCCCACGCGGCGCACTTCGTCCTTGAAGAGGAGGCGCAGCGGCTCAACGAGCTTGAGGGACATCTTTTCGGGCAGGCCGCCCACGTTGTGGTGGCTCTTGATGGTCATGCCGGTTATCGAGAGGGACTCGATAACGTCGGGGTATATCGTGCCTTGGGCGAGCCATTTGATGTCTTTCAGCTTCTTGGCCTCGCGGTCGAATATGTCGATAAATCCCTTGCCGATGATCTTGCGCTTCTGCTCGGG
>DHKE01000047.1:5888-16186 GCA_002404675.1 Porphyromonadaceae bacterium UBA4702
TGCTCGGGGTCGGTCACGCCTTCGAGTGCGCGGTAGAAATGTTCCTTTGCGTCCACGCCTATCACGTTGAGCCCCATGTCGGCGGTGTAGCTGCGCAGCACGTCTTCAAACTCGTGGTAGCGCAACAGTCCGTTGTCAACGAATATGCAGGTGAGGCGGTCGCCTATGGCGCGGTTGAGCAACACTGCTGCGACGGTCGAGTCCACGCCTCCGGAGAGGGCAAGGACCACATGGTCGTCGCCGAGCTGCTCGCGCAGCGACTGCACCGTAGAGTCGATGAACGAGTCGGGTGTCCATGTCCCGGCGGATCGGCATATCTCGTTGACGAAGTTGGAGAGAAGTTTCATGCCGTCCTCGCTGTGGTACACTTCCGGGTGGAACTGGACGCCCCATGTCTGCTCGCCGTCGATGCGGAAAGCGGCGTTGGCTACATCTGCTGTCGAGCCGACGTTGCGGAAATTGCAGGGCGTTGAGACTATGGAGTCGCCGTGGCTCATCCACACGACAGAGTTGTCGCGCACGCCGTGCATCAGCTTGTCGCTGTCGTCATGGTTCACGAGGTGAGCCTTGCCGTACTCACGTGTGTCGGTCGAGGCGACTGTGCCGCCGGCGGTCTTGGCGAGGTACTGCGCTCCGTAGCAGATGCCCAGGAGCGGGTACTTGCCGCGCAGTGGGCGCAGGTCTATCTGGCACGCCTTGGGGTCGTTGACGGAGTAGGGGCTGCCAGAGATTATCACGCCGATAATCCCCTCACGCCCGGCCGGGAACTTGTTGTAAGGGACGATTTCGCAATAGGTGTTCAGCTCGCGTATTCGGCGGGCTATGAGCTGCGTGTATTGCGAACCGCAATCTAATATTATAATTGTCTGCTGCATATATGGTTTATGTATGCTGTTATTTCATTTTCTTGAACTGGCTCTCGTCGCCGACCACCCAAATCAGGTCACCGGCGTGCAGCACGGTGTCGGGCTGCGGGTTTACAAACTCGCCGTCGGCACGCTGCACCTTGACGATGATGCAATAGTAGTCTTCGCGTATGTTGGTCTGTGCCAGCGGCTTGCCGATTATTGGCGACGAGGCTGTCAGGCGTATGCTGCGCAGCGACACTTCGGGCTGCTTTACGTCGAGCTTGGTATATGCTTTCTCTACGTGTTCCAGCTCGTCGTTGAGGTGCTTAATCTGGTCGTCAGTGCCGATTACACCGAGTATGTCGCCAGGGAATATTCGGGCGTCGGAGGAGGGTAGGGGCATCATCAGGTGTCCGCGCTGTATGCTCGAAATGCTCACGCCGAAGTCCTTGCGCAGCCCCGAGTCGCGCAGTCGGTCGCCTACGAAGGGGGAGTTGGGGCTGACCTCGATGTATGCCTGGTGCAGGTCGTCAACTATGTTGTTGTTAGTCCCGAAGCGGGTGTTCTCGCGTATGTTGAGGTTGTCAATGAACTTCTGCTCCAGCGAGTCGTAGCGCGTCTTGAAGCTCTTGGAGGCGAAGAGGGCGATGAGCAGGAAGGCGACCACTCCGACGATCCAGCCGATGGTGGAGGTGTAGGAGAATGACACGAATGCGACGAGGAACAGCAGTCCGAGTATGCAGCGGATTATCCGCATGGCTATCACCGGCACCTGATAGCGCGTGTCGTCCTTGCCGACGGACTTGCGCAGTTGGGGCGACATCACCGCGCCGCGTGTGAGGGCGAATATGAACGGCGCCATGACCAGCAGCGACGCTGCCACGCAGACTATCTTGCCGGTGCTTTCGCCGAGGTACTTGGCGCACAGCGGGTCGATATACTGCCGCGACACGAGTATGATTGCGATGAGGATGACGGAGTAAAGGACGATACGCGACACGTTGGAGACGAGTATCTCCTTCCATGCGCCGCGAGTGTCGTCAGCCTCGGACTGCTCTGCTGAGTATCGCGTCAGCAGCGAGCGCATACGTTCCGGCAGGTGCTTCTCCACCCAGCCGTAGACCGGGTCTGCCATTTTGATGAAGTATGGCGTGGTGAAAATGGTTATCACCGAGACGGCAACGATGATAGGGTAGAGCGAGGCTTCAAGCACGCCGAGCGACATGCCGAGCGAGGCGATGATGAACGAGAACTCGCCCACCTGCGTCAGCGTGAAGCCGCTCTGCAGGGCGACCTTGAGCGTCTGGCCGGTCACGAGCATGCCTATAGTGCCGAACAGGATCATGCCGGCTATCACGACAACGGCGAGGAGCAGTATCTGCCCCCAGTACTGGGCTATCACTTCGGGCTGAACCATCATGCCGACGGAGATGAAGAACACGGCTCCGAACAGGTCTTTGACGGGCTTGACCACTTTCTCGATGCGCTCTGCCGCCATGGTGCCGGCGAGTATCGAGCCGAGGACGAATGCGCCGAGTTCAAGCGAGAAGCCGCACATCACGGAGAATATCGCCATGGCGAAGCACAGTCCCAGCGAGCATACCAGCAGGGTCTCGTCGTTGAGCATGGAGCGTGCCTTGGAGAGGAACGACGGCAGCACATACACGCCGACCACGAACCATATTATGAGGAAGAACACGAGTTTGCCGACGGCAAACAGCAGCTCCGAACTCTCGACTGTGCCGACGGCTATCGACGAGAGCAGCACGAGCATCAGGACTGCGAACAGATCCTCGATGATGAGCAATGCCAGCACCATGGACGCGAATTTCTTCTGCCGCAAGCCCAAGTCGGTCAACGCTTTGAGGATTATGGTAGTGGACGACATCGAAATCATGCCGCCGAGGAAGATGCAGTTTATTGTGTCGAGATGCAGCAGCCGGCCTACGCCGAAGCCGGCAAACGTCATTCCCGTAATGATGATCAATGCGGTTATTATGGCGGAGCTTCCGCTGTTTATCAGTTTCTTGTAGCTGAACTCAAGTCCGAGGGTGAACATGATGACTACGATGCCGACTTGCGCCCACACCTCGATGTTCTCGAGGTTGGAGATTGAGGGGAGGTAGTGGAAGTTGGGGCTGGCGAGGAAGCCGGCTATGATATATCCAAGCACTACAGGCTGTTTCAGCTTTTTGCAGATTATGGTGACTATCGCCCCGAGCAGGAGGACGAAGCCGAGGTCGCCTACCAGGCCGTTGACGGTGTGTTCGGTAGAGTGTTCCTCGGGTTTGCCGGCTGTCTCGGTGACGGCATTCTGGCGGCTGTCTTGCTGCGGCGCAGCGGCAATGGCAGTTGCCCACGCCGCGAGGGGCAGGGTCAATGCTGTTGCAAGTCGTTTGGTGTTGTCGTTCATATATCAGTCTGGCTTGAAAGTGTTATCGAGCGTGTCGGTTCCAGAGAGCGCATCTGCTCCATGACCGGGAGCAGGTTGCCCTTGGTGGGTATGAGGACCACGAAACTCACCACAGTGGTTTCGCGGTCATAGTCGTAGTCTATGTAGAAAGTGGAGAGGTATACCTTGTTTTTGCGGAACAGCTGGCGGTACGGGTCTATGTCGTTGACGATGCGGTTGATGGTGACGTTCAGTACCTTGCTTTCCTGCCCGACGTGGCGGGCTTTCTCGTACCGCTCCACCAGACCGAGTATAACCACGCACATCAGCGTGGCGACGATGCTGCACGCATACATGCCAACGCCTACCGCCATGCCGATGATAGCCGTTATCCAGATGCCGGCGGCGGTGGTAAGCCCGCGCACAGACCCCTTGTTCTGTATCATCGCTCCGCCGCCGATGAAGCCTACGCCGGTGATTACCTGCGCGGCGATACGCGCCGGGTCGCCGTTTTTCAGCCCGAGGTATGCTTGCGGCACATAGATGGAGAGTATCATGGCAAGGCACGCGCCGAGCGACATGAGCGCGAATGTGCGTATGCCGGCTATCTGCCCTTTGCGCTTGCGTTCGTAGCCGACTGTCATCCCCAGGACGATGCTCATGGTCAGTTTGAACACAGAGTTGACCCACGTCACCTCGAGACTGTTGATGTCTGCAAGGAAAGTATCGAAAAATGACCCGGAATCGAACATACCGCAAAGTTACAAATTTTTCGGCACTTTCGCAACCGTTCAGCGTGTGTCAGGGGATGTCAATCATGCGGTGGGTCTGCAGCGACAGCCGCCAGCGCGGGTCGTCAAGCACGCGCTGCACTGTGCGCCGCAGGTTCGCCTCTGCCTCCGCCGCGTCCTCGACGTGGCACGGCTGCAGGTACATCAGCGTGTCCTCCCGGCGGCACGGCAGCCTGAAATACGGGTCGAGCGGCTGTCCCAAGTCAACGACTTTAATCTCGTCGGCGTGCTGCGCCACTATCGGCAGGTCGCTTTGGTCAGAGCCGCAGATGCCGCTTTTGGGCGACACTGTCACCCAGTCCAGCCCTTCGGGGAGCGGCCTCGTGCCGTTGGTTTCGATGCAGATACGCGACCCTGTCCCCATTTTCAGCGCACGGACGAACTCGCTGTCTATCCACAGCGACGGCTCGCCGCCGGTGAGTATGGTGAGGGGGGCATGGTGTCGCGCCACAGCAGCGATTATTTCCTCGTCTGTCATTTCGTGTCCGTGCTGGTGGCGCGTGTCGCAGAAGGGGCAGCGGAGGTTGCAGCCGCTGAAGCGCACGAACACCGACGGCACGCCGGTATTTGCGCCCTCGCCTTGCAGCGAATAGAATATCTCGTTGATTTTTCGCGTCATTGGAGAATGTGACCTCGCTGTCTGTCAGTCCTTTTCGTAGATGGCAATGTTGCCCTCGCTCTCCTGCACCTCGGCGCGGTAGCAGTTCTCCACGTTGTCAACTATCCAGCGTGCAATGTTCTCTGCAGTCGGGTTCATGTCGAGTACGTCGTTGATTACGGCATGGTCAAGGCGCGACATCACGGTCTCCTTGACGCGGGTGAAGTCAGTCACCATGCCGTCGCTGTTCAGCTCGCGAGAGCGGCACTCCACAGTTATGACCCAGTTGTGGCCGTGCAGGTTGGTGCATTTGCTGTCGTAGCTGAGCTGCAGTCTGTGGGCTGCGCTTATTTCAAATCTCTTTTTGATGTAGTACATCTGTCGGTAGCGGTTTTGAGGGTTAGTCTTCGTAGTCAGTCGGGTCATCGATGCCGGCAGCGGCGAAAGCCTCGCGCCGCTCCATGCAGGTGCCGCACTTGCCGCAATGCCGCTCGCCCCCCTTGTAGCATGAGTATGTCAGGCTGTAGTCCACGCCCATTTCTGCGCCTCGCCGCGCTATGTCACCCTTGGTTATCAGCGTGTAGGGGGCAAGTATTTGCACGCCGTTGAACGTGCCCTGGCGCATTGCCTCGCCCATGGCGTTTACAAACCCCGGGCGGCAGTCCGGGTAGATGGTATGGTCGCCTCCGTGGTTTGCTATCAGCACATACTGCAGGTCGTTGCTCTCAGCCAGGCCGCACGCCACGGAGAGCATGATGCCGTTACGGAACGGCACGACGGTTGACTTCATGTTGTCGTCGTCATAGTTGCCCTCGGGTATCGCTTCTGCGCCGTCGAGCAACGAGCTGCGGAAATACTCGGCCATGAATTTCAGGGGTATCACGAGATGGCGTATGCCGAGCAGCGCGCACTGGCGGCGTGCGCACTCTATCTCGCGTGCGTTGTGGTTGCTGCCGTAGTCGAAAGTCACGGCAAGCGCGATGCGCTCCTTGTACTCGTGCAGCAGCGTCACGGAGTCCATGCCTCCGGAAAGCACGATTATGCAGTCATTCTTGTTCTCGCTCATTGTTTCCCGGGTATTGAGTTGAAGTCAAACGATTTTTCCATTCTTGCGGCGCACAGCTGCTGGTGGCTGTCGTCGCCACGGCACACAAACGGGTGTATGCTGATGCCGCCGCGAGGCATGAACACTCCGCGCACCTCGATGTAGCGCGGGTCCATGAGCTGCCACAGGTCGTTGAGGATTATGTTGACGCAGTCCTCGTGGAAGTCGCCGTGGTTGCGGAACGAGAAGAGGTACAGCTTGAGGCTCTTGCTCTCCACCATCCGCTCACGCGGGATGTACGAAATGTATATGCGCCCGAAGTCCGGCTGCCCAGTCTTGGGGCAGAGCGTGGTAAACTCGGGACACTCGAATGTGACCACATACTCGCGGTCGGGATGCTTGTTCTCAAACGTCTCCAGTATCCCGGGGTCGTAATCTGAGGGGTATTTTGTCCCCTGACAGCCCAGGAGCGGGACTCCCTGAAGTTCTGATTCTGTTCTCATGTTCGGTAATGATGAATGAGTGATGCTGCGGGGAGCTGCCACCATCCCCGCAGTCAAAGTGCAAAGTTAGTAAAAAGCGGCGGCATGCGCAACAGCCGTGCTGCACGCCGGTGCTTTGCGCATCGGGATATATTGATTAATTTTGCAGTGAGAATGAGACCCGAAAACAGATCAGCATCATGAATTGCACAGCACGTTCTTTCAGCCGCCGCAGCCGGGCATTGCTGCTGTCCGCAGTGGCTGCGATTGCCTCGTTGGCCGCACCCATGCAAGCCGCCGACAACCCGAAGCGCGAGTTTCGCGGTGCATGGCTGCACGTCGTGGGCGAGGTGAATTTCCGCAAGATGTCCACGGAACAGGCCAAGCAGTTCATCTCCAAGCAGATCGGCCTTCTGGCAGATGCCGGCTGCAACGCTGTCATCTTTCAGGTGCGCCCAATGGCTGATGCCCTCTACCGTTCGCAGATAGAGGACTGGTCATCGTTTCTAACCGGGCAGCGCGGCAAAGCCCCCTCGCCGATGTGGGACCCCATGGAGTTCGCCATCGAGGAGGCTCATAAGCGCGGCATGGAGTTTCATGCCTGGCTCAACCCTTACCGTGTCAGCGCAAAGGGTGAGGCGTTGCCGCAAGACCACCTGAGCCGCAAAGAGCCGCACCGCTTCTTCCGCTACAATGGACAGACGTTCTTCGACCCGGCATACCCTGAAAACCGCGAGCTGATAACGGAGATAGTGCGCGACATCGTGACCCGCTATGACGTGGACGCGATACACCTTGACGACTATTTCTATCCCTATCCCTCGGGGTCATCGCGATTTGACGGCGACGGCGCATCGTATGCCAAGTTCGGTGGCGGCATGGACCGGGGCGACTGGCGGCGGCACAATGTGGATTTGCTCATCGAACAGCTGCACAAGGCCATACACGCTGCCAAGCCGTGGGTGCGCTTCGGCATCAGCCCCTTCGGGATATGGCGCAACAGCAAGAGCGACAGCCGCGGGTCGGACACCAACGGACTGCAAAACTATGACGACTTGTATGCCGACATCCTGCTGTGGGACGAGAAAGGGTGGGTGGACTATGTCGTTCCGCAGCTGTACTGGGAACTCGACCACTCGGCGGCTTCGTCGCGCAAACTCGTGAAATGGTGGAACGACCACATACACCATGCGCAGCTGTACATAGGCCAGGACGTGAAGCGCACCATGGACAAAAAGGACACCGCCGCCGGACGCTCTGACGAACTTGACACCAAAATAGAACTGTCGCGCAGTTATGAGAATGTGCAGGGCAACGTGTGGTGGCACGGCTATTGGGTCACTGGCAACTACGGCGGCTCGTTTGACAAGCTCGCGCAGACATACCAGTCGACGCTCGCCCTCCCCCCGGCATACGGCGACAACATCTCGGTGGCGAAGCCGTCAAACCTGCACATCGAGCAGCGCGACGGCAAGTCATACCTCGAGTGGGACGCGCCGGCTCACGGGCGCCGGCAGGCGGCGAAGGATGTGGTGAAATATGTGGTCTATGAGTTTTATGAGGACGAGAGGGTAGACCTGGACGACGCGCAGACCATCATCTCAATTACGCCCTACACGTCGGTGCTGCTCCCGGACGAGGAGGACATGACGCGCACATTTGTCGTCACCTCCGTAGACCGTCAGAACCGCGAGTCCGCCCCAGTGACCGTCACCATCCCCTGACAGAGTTCGCACATAGTAGTCCCTCCATGACGGCATAAGCAATCCCTGTGTTTTCGGCATGGTGTGTACTACTTTGCGGGGGTGGTTGTGACGGTGAAATCCGCCATGTTGAAATGAACTGTGCCGAACAGCATCAGCGATTTCAGCCCAATCAGATGCTCGGATTTTTCGTCTGCTTGTGCCAGCTCAATATGGATATCTATGCTCGGCAGGATGACCGAGCTGCCGCCGAACTGACATTCCATCTCCGGCACGCGATAGCATTGCGAGGCATTGACACCGCCAAAGCCAGCTGTCCTGACTGTCTCCAGGCTGCCAGCATTGACAACGAGCTCTTTGTTGCACTCGTAAAACGGTTGCCCGAGATAGCCGTATGACGCATTTCCTGTATCGATGAGCATCAGCACCGGCGTGCCATGCACCGTGCTTTTGGCAAGCAGGTTCATTGTCTGCGAGAAGCACATATTGGGATAGGCATCGCTGCGCTGCGAAGCCTCACGCGGTACCGTGATGCGGCTGTTGTCGAAATCTATGGTCAACTCCTTGAGCTGCAGCATGAGTTCGCTGCCTACAACGATGTTGACGTACTCTCCATATTCATCAGCCGTTTCATTCCCAGTGGAAAAGTCCATTACATAGAATGGTACATCTGTCACAGTTATGTTGCCGATTTTCAGCTCCTTGGCAATGGCGTATCCGCCGTGCTGCGCTCCCTCGCCCCAGACCTTTGTCTTCACATCGAGCGGGACGAGTCCGAATTTCCGCGCCAGCTCCCTCGAAATCACATTTGCGCCGGCACCGGTGTCGAATGTGATGTCAGCCGTGAAGCCGTTGATGTAGCTGTCAGACAAGTGCATCAGCACGCCCCCTTTTTCTTCCGGACCAACGGGAGTTATCTTGAATGGGACAGAGCCGTCTGTGCCTTCGGCTATGGAGATGCCATACGGACGGAACGCCGACAATGCCGTGTATTGGTCTATCTGCCGCTGCATCCTGTTGACGGCGGTCGAGTCCAGCTGCACCAGGTAGTCTCGTGTAGCGTCGAGAACGGAAGACAGTACCTTCGCGGCTTTTTCATTGTCGCCTGTCCGGCTCAAGTCCATTGAGAACATTTGCGCCGAGGCGAGCAGCAGCCCCAAGTCCAAGTTTGACGACTGAGTGTTGAACAGCTCCCCGAATGCCGGTATCGACACGTCGGGGCGGTTCAGGCGGTTGCCGAGCAGGCAGCGCGAATAGATCTCGAGGAAATCCGATATGGAGTCTTTCGGCTCTGTGCGGTACAGCGAGTCGAGGGCGAACCAGTCAGAGCTGTTCATAGCCTCCGCGATTTTCTCATCGGCGGTTTTTGCCGAAATGACATTCATCGACAGCATCAATGCCGTGAATGTCAGAGCGATACATTTGCTATAATTGAAAGTGTTCATTTTCTTAGGAAACCATATTCATAAATCTTAGGTTCTATTCGGCTTGCGAGAAGTCGAAGTTTTTCGCGCATGATGCCGATTAGTTCCATATACCTTTTGTCTTGACTTTCATTGTTCATTTGTACTTTGCCGCCTTTTAGGGTCTTTGTTCCTTGGAAGAACATCTTGATGTCGTACAATGAAGCATCTGGGTTTGCTTTTGGTTGTGAGTGATAATACGCCCATAGTTCCCTTCCTGCTGTGATAACGTCGTTAGCTTCAGGCGAGAAGACAAAAGGCGAATTTTTGTCTCCAAATAAGGATGATTGTATGTTGAGTAATTTGCCCTTTAAGAAATCAGACATAAAATGGCTTTTGAAACAATCTCTTGCTCCGACTTCTTCCTCTGTGAATGGAATCCAATGGTTGACACCTCCTTTTTCGTTTACTCTGTTTTGACCATTGAATAAGGTGAATATCAAGCAGTCACTGACAAATAGATTGTCATATCTGTAACTTGAATTTGGGCTGTTGTATTGGTCTCTGTCGTTTATCCATGTGGCTTGTATTGCATGACGGACAGCAAAGTAAACGCAAATGTGAAGCAAATTGCGGGCTGTTATATAACAAGTCTTGCGTTGCTTCAAGTCGCTGGGGGATGGCGTGTTCGTGATGAAGACTCCGTTGTTGTTTTGGATATCAGATCCGAGCATACGCAAATATGCAATCCTTGGATTGATTTTGTCATACGCCCCCCTGAGCCAGTCCATGAGTAGTTGGTTTGGGACAGGGGCAAAAAGACGTTTTTTGCCGAGGAACGATCCATTTCGGTCGTATAAGTCGGCAGATATGCTGCTGAAGTTTTTGCGTACAGAGGTGTCCCATATATAGAAACCGATGGGGAAACTTCCGCTTACGTTGTCAAATGTGTCTGCTGGAACCAAAAAAATTCGCCTCAGCTCCGCCTGGAAGCTTAAACGAAAATCTTTAAAATTCGGTGCTTGCAAATTTTTCA
>DHKE01000047.1:16231-33070 GCA_002404675.1 Porphyromonadaceae bacterium UBA4702
TGAAAAATTTGCAAGCACCGAATGGGGGATTTCATAATATGCACGTATCAAGAACTGGGCATATAATTCGTTTATAGCGCCACCCAAACGTTGTTGATAGCGGTTTCTGATATAGCTGTTTTTGGCCACATCCTTTTTGTTTGAACCAGTACCGGTTTTCTGCCGCGTGGTAGCTGCCTCTGCATAAGGTGGGTTTATGTAGATTACCAGTTTCTTGCGCTTGTCCTTGCTATTAAGTATTTCTTTCAGCCCATCTGGAAGGTTGTCAAACGAATCATTTAAGAAATCAAACTGGAAGACATGGCTGTCCAACAGGTTCGCTCCATTCTTGATACGTTCCTTCATGACATCAACGTCTGCTTTGTCAAGGGTCGATGCCCAAATGTGGTATTTGTTGGTAAGTCCGTTAAGCAGATTACCTGTACCAGCAGCACAGTCCCAAATGTAATATTCATCTTGCCAGTTCTCTCCAAGTTCCTCTGACAAGTATTGCTGTGACAATTCAACCCATTTTTGAGGCGTGAAAAAAGACCCCTTGCGTTCTCTCACATCTTGTGGAACTAATAAATCACGACGCTCCACTATGTAATCCCAATACTCACGTTTGGGAGGTCTCTCATATTTGCTCCAGAAATGGGTGTGTGCTTTCTGGTCATCATTGAACTCAGCTCTCAAGTAATTGGCAATTCCACATTCATCTATTTTCAGGTTCAACTCATAGTGGTCTTGCCGTAACAGAACGAACAGTTTTTCTCTGAGAGTCGAATTGTGTTCAGACAGAATGTCTGCAAGGAAGAAGTCTGCATACAGGATACCTTTGGACTTTGCCTTGTCCCAATCAATTTCCTTTATGGAAGGCTTTACTTCAACGAGCCACTTCTGATAGATTGAAACAAAATTTGTCTTGGATATTTTGACTTTGGTCAGGTATGTTTTGCCTATCACAAAATTGGTTTTTATAAACCTGACAAGTTCATTGTGGTCTCGGTCGAAATAGAAAGTCAGGACATCCTTTTCAAGTATCGACAATACCATATCCAATACTTGCCGAAATTCCTTTGTGGAATGATCTGAAGGCTTTACATTCCAATTGAAGTCATTTTGGTAAAATACATCGATTACTTGGGTGTACGGAAGAAACGCTATTTTCTCGGCATCAAATGCTCCAAGAAATATTGGCGGCAGGTGGTGGTCAAATGTTCGGGCCTTGCCGATAGTGAGTATTAGCTGCACAAACGATTCGTTGATATCGGCACTATGTCCTTTCTTTGCTTCAGCCCAAAGTAGGTATTCTGGCTCAAACAGACAATCGTTAGATTTAATCGCGACCGCAAAATCAACATTCCCAAGGACATGTGTTGAATCATACTCCTTGAAAAGGTCGTTCCGAAGTCTGTTCTCTATCTCTTTCTCTGGAAGTGAACTGTTGTATGCCATATTATGATTTAATATAGGTCGTTGAAAATGGCGGCAGAGTATTGCTTTTTACTGACTTTGATGTAATTAGCCAAAACTGCTATATAGATAACGATATATTTGTGTCGTCATTGCTTATTAGGCTGTAAATGCTTAGTTTGTCGTCAGATTAAATGTAGACTTGTCTGTTTGGTGGTCAGCGGTAGTCGGTTTCGAGCAGGTCGTAGCCGGGCTTGCCGCTTTCGTATTCTATCTTTTCGGGTGACACCTTTGCCGCGTGAGGGCCGAAGTGGAGGTTCCTCATCCCCTGGTAGTCGTCATAGCGGTAACGGCACAGCCGCAGGAAGTCCTTTCGGGTGGTCTTCTCGTAGTCGAATGGCTCGTATACCTTGGGGATTGTAGCGTTTGACGCTTCGAGGCCTGTGGCGGTGAACCGGTACTGGCAGGTGGTGTCGGCGGCTTCGAGTATCAGCCCGGGCAGCCCGAGCAGTTTCCACGGGCCGGCATTGACCGGCAGCTCGGGGGCGAACCATGCTTTCCACCTGCGGCCGTGATAGTCGCCCTCTGCCAAGACGCAGTCATATCCGAGTATGGTCTTGATGCTGTCGCCGCAGACAGTCCAGTCGCGTTGCTCTATGGGTTCGGTGTATTTGCGGTACTCATAGTACACCTCGTCCCATACCTTGAATTTGTCGTCGTCGCGGACAACGTACAGGGCTGCGTCGCGGCCTATGCCGGCGGAGTTGAGGATAGCCTCTTGCTCTGCCGGCGACTTGCCCATGGCCTGCTGCATTATTACAAGCCCGGTCTGCAGATACCAGTTTTCGCCGTCGGAGGTGCAGCGTGTCGAGTCGAGCCATTGCGTGTGGTCGTTGTAGAACTTGGAGTGTCCGTTGCCGGCGAGCAGCATATACTCGTGGTGCTTCTCGATGCCACGCGGGTCGTAGAAGTGGAAGTCATAGCTTACCCGAATCTGTGCCTTGTGGGCGTATGCAGCCATAGCGGCGAGGCCAATGAGCAATGCAGGTATGATGTGTCTCATTTTTTGATTGATATTGAAATCATCAGTTCGCGTCCGCGCAGCCTGCGCAGCGACTCGTATGACGACAGTTGCGAATATGTGGTGTAGTTGTATGTCTTGCGGTTGAAGATGTTGTCGAGGCTCAGCGACAGCCCGATATGCTTGTTGAGGGAGTATGACAGCGAGGCATCGACCATCGCCATGTCCTTGAACACGTCTTGGCTCACTTCGTTGCGGTAATAGTCGCACGATACATCGCATTGCCACTTTTCAGCCGGTGTGAATGAGAGGCTGACGCTGCCGGTCATCTGTGCCAGGTCGCTGATGCTCATCTCGTTTATCGAGAGGCTGTTGCTGGAGTAGTCAAAGGAGCAGTCCAGGCTGAGCCAACTCCAGGGCGAGCCGTTGATTTTGCACCCTACGCTCCATGCGGAGCTGACCGGGAAGACTGAGGCCTCCTGCGAGAACATACGCGCCTTGCTGCGGTTGAACGCGCCGTAAACCTCGCAGCTGCCGCGCATGAAATTGAGCGTCTTGCCTACGTTGGCAACTGCGGTAAACAGGCGCGAGTCGTTGCTCGCGTCCGAATAGCTGTATATGGCATAGTCGCCCAGCAGGTACTGCGACAGGGTGTAGGGCGCATGGTTCCACGACTGCAGCGCCATGCCGTTGGCGAACAGCCCAAGGCGTGTGTGCTTGTATGCGAAGTTGAGGGAGATGTTCTGCATCCGAGAACTGTATAGGCTCTTGACACCGGTCTTGAATGTGCGGTAGTCGGTCAGTACAAGCCCCTCGTGTATCGAGGAGAGGTTGATTGGCGTTTCGCTCATGCCGCCGTGAAGCGTGAGTGAGAACCTGCTGTTCGGCTTCCAGTTGAAGTTCAGCGAGGGGGAGAAGAACACGTCGTCGCGCTGCGGCACTGCCCCGGCAAAGCTGTAATGCGCATAGCTCACCGGGAGACTCACGGCAATGTTGACGCGCCGCAGCCAATACTCGAGCCTCGGCGATGCGTACAGCACCCAGTAGTCGGTGTTTATGGCATTGGTGGTCAGCCCTTTCAATTCCTCCGGTATGTCATGCAGCTGTGAGTTCATGGAGCGGAGGTAGCCTCTCACGCCAGCCTCTGCACTGACGGTCAATCCGTTGACGACAAAAGCGTATGCCGCTTTCTCCTGCGTTGCGAAAGCGTGGTCGCGCAGCCGCTGCCAATAGGCATCGCTGCCGTCGATGTTCACATTCAGCGTCTGCGGCATTGACTCCCATTGGTTTATGCTCTCAAAACGGACGAGGTGCTTGCCGCTAAAGCGTTTCACCACTTTCAGGTTGTTGGAGACAAAATAGTCCGGCAGGTCAGCGGTCTGCACGTTGGGGACAGTGCCGGTGGTCGCGAGGCGCAGGTCGCTCCAGTCTATGTCGGTTTGCAACGTGTTGTTGACAAAAGCGGTCTTGCGGTTCAGCTCATAGATGAACTGTGCACCGATAGAGTTGGTGTGCTGCTTGCCGTTGCTTCCCTCAACCACCACCTGGTTTCCCTCGTCCAGGAAATATGTCGTTATGCCTGTGGCGAGCGACGACTTGCGGTTGTACGAATAGTCTATGTTGGCACGCAGCTCTCCGTTGCGCAGTTTCCACAGGTTGTTGGTCGAGGCAAGTGCCGAGCGGTTGAATAGGGTGCGGCTGTCGCCCAGTGACGGCACGTCGGGCAGGTCAATGTCGATGTACCGTTTCAGGTTTGTCAGCCGCTGGCTGGCGAGCAGGTCGGTGGAATATTGCGAGAGGTCTTCGCCGGAATTGTTTGACTGCAAGGTCGTTATGTTCTGAAATGACGGCATCGCAGCCATGGCAAATATGCTGCCGTCCCACAGTGCGCCTTCGGGCTGCGACGACCATCCGCCGCCGATGCTTCCGCGCCACGACCATGCGGCTTTCGCCTTGTCTTTCAGCTTCAGGTTGATAGCAGCCTTTTCGGAATAGCTGATGCCGGAAAGCACCTGCAGCGGCTGGTGGTTCTCAAGCACCTCGACTGCGCCGACATCACCGGGGCTGATGCCGTTGGTGGCAATGCCGTACCTGCCGCCAAGCAGGTCTGCCCCTTCGATGTAAAACCGGTTGATTTCAGTCCCTTGATACGAAATCTTGCCGCTCGAGTCCACATCAATGCCCGGCATGCGTTGAAGCACGTCGCCTATTGAGCCGTCCTGCGCACGGGTGAAACTGCTCACATCGTAGGTTATCGTGTCCCCCTGCTCGCGTATTCGCTCGGCTTTGATGGCGACTTCCTTCAGCTGTATGCTGCCGGGCGAGAGGTATACCGTGACTGGGAAACTGATGCTGTCAATGGCTTCGGAATACTTGTCATAGCCCATCATCGACACTTCGAGGCGGAATCCGCTGCCGTGCCGCGACTGCAACGAGAAGCAGCCGTCGCTGGCTGTTTGCGCGAATTTTTTGATTTTGCCGTCCGCGTCTTTTACTATCACCGATGCACCGGCAAGCGCCCCGTTTGCGGCTCGGTCAATTACCTTGCCTTCAATGGCTGCTACAGTTTCCTGAGCGCCTGTGCAGCACCATGCGACTGCAAATGCCGTTGCCGCCAGAAATACCCGCATATGTATGTTTGTCATATACCTCATTATGAATTTCGCAATTATGCGAATGACTGGTGTTGTGGCTGCAAATATAGCGAATTTTTTTGGGATTGGTATGCAGTTGTCGAACCTATTTGCGGTCGCCTGTGAAGGCGAAATGGGCAGGGATGTCGCCAGTGCGGACACGCCATTTGTATTCACCTTCGGGTGTGTAGCAGTAGAGGTATCCCGGGTTGACATACGTCCGTGCGTCTGTGATGAATATTTCGTTTGTCTCTGGGTTGACAGCGATGCCGTAAGGCTTGCGCAGCTGCGAGTCTGTCCCGTCGGTTATGATGCCTTGGCGTGTCACTTCTCCTGTTTCTGTGTCGATTATCGCGCTTCCCGCATAGTCTTTGGTTGCGTCGCCGTAGTTGAATGTCGAGGAGACTACATACAGGCGGTCATCACACAGGGCCATGGAGCTGGCCGGTATGTCTAATACGTGTTCAATACGCTGTTTGCGGGTGTCGTAGCAGTATATTCGCGGCGGCGTGTTGTAGTAGTCGCCGCGTGAGGAAATCCACAGCCGTCCCCGGCGGTCAGCGACTATGCCGTCCAGGTTGATTGCGATTTCGATGCGCCGTTCCTCTCGGAATGTGGCGAGGTCAATCACTGACAGCGTGTTTTCATAGTTCGGCACTGTATATCCTCCCGAATTGCATACGTATATCTTGCCGTTCACTATCTCGAGTCCGTCAGGCTGGAAGCCGACGATGCACCGGCCTTCTACCTCGAGGGTGGCGAGGTTCACCTTTGCCACATACCCCTTTTGCTTGTATTCAGGGTCGATGACCACAGGTCCGGCGTATGAGGTGACGTAGGCGTAGTCGCCGTCAAACTTGATGCTGCGGCAGTTTGGTATTTCGACCTGCCCGATGCGGCGTGCTGTGGCAGCGTCCATGACTTCTACCTTGTTTGAGCAGTTGACAACGGCGTACAGGCGTGAGCCGTAGATGGCGATGTCGTTGCCCACGTCGCCGAGTTCCTTCGGCACGTCGGGGTTTGCGATGCCGTATATGTTTCTGGTGTATACGCCAGTGGAATAGTCGAAATAGTCAAGTGTGCATTTGTTGGAACCCATGTTGCCCTCATTGAGCAGGTAGAAGCCGGTCACTGAGGTGTATTCGGGGGTAGTCACCGGCACTTCCTCAGGAATGAATATTATGTCGTCCTCGCGGCACGACTGAATAGCGAGGGCGGCTGCGGCAGCTGTCGCGGCAATCAAGAGGCGCATGGATTTGCGCAATACATATCCTGCTATAGAGGTCATAGGTCGAACTGGAATATAAGGCGGAAATTGCGTCCTGGCATCGGGTAGTTCATGATAACTTCATACTGCTGGTTGAACAGGTTGTTCACCTCCAGCGTCGTTTTCAGGCGTGTCCGCCCGAGGGGCTGCAGCCAGCTTACAGACATATCGTGCGTGTACCATGGCTGTACGCGGTTTTGAAGTATGTTGCTCGAGTTCTCGTACCGCTCGCCGACATAGATGAAACTGTAGTTCAGGTCGAGCCTGCGCCATGAGCCGCCCACGACAGCCGAGCCGCTGTGGCGAGGTATGTAGGCTATCTGCCCACGGTAAGTGCCGGCACGTCCGTCGTTGTCTGTCGGGTCGGTGTAGTCGCGAGCCATCTGCCAGGTGTAGTTGAGACGGCCGCGCATGGTTATGCCAGCCGGGAGCGAAGCAGCGGCGGAGGCTGTCACGTCAAGTCCGAGTACACGCACACGGCCGATATTCATCATCATCCAGCGGTATTGTCCTGTGCCTTTGGGTACGGCGATTATCTTGTCCGAGATGCGGTTGTGGTAGAGGTCGGCTGTTATGTCGAGTGACTGCAGCCACGACTCTGCCGGGGCGAGGTGCTCGATGATGCCGATATTGTATTGGGTGACGTATTCGGGGCGCAGAGAAGCGTTGCCGATGTCGGTGTAATACAGGTCGTTGAATGTAGGCATACGGAATATGCGCTTGTAGAACGCCCGCAGCGACAGCCCTGTACCTCCCGGTATGTCCCATGAGGCGAACAGGGCAGGGGTGAACCGCGCCAGCGACGACTGCCTGCGGTTGCTGTAGCCCATACCATCGGTGACTGTGTACCTGTCCCATACGAATGTGCCCAGCACGCTTGCCTGCGCCTTGAACGCGCCGCGCCTCCAGGCAGTGGCAGCAGCGGCGAGGAGCGTGTGGCGGGTGGGGTAGGCGAAGTTCACCATTGACGAGTTGAGGTGATTCCATTGCCAGTCAACGGACACGTCTGCATCCCAGCCGCGCATTATCGCGAAACGGTTTGCTGTCGATACGTATGCCTCGTCCTGATGAAACGAGTTGTCTATATACATCAGTGTCGTGTCCGGATTGAGGTAGCGCATATAGTCGCGTGCGTATTTTGCGTTGACCATCAGCGAGTAGCGGTCAGACATCTCGCGTTGCCAAGAGCCCTGGACGAAGAAGTTGCGGTCCCATTGGCGTTGCGAGCTTTTCCACACGTTGTTGACTATGGCACCGGGGATGCCTTTGTTCGAGTCATAGTAATACGCTTTTGCCATCCAGCGGCCTCGTTCCGGACGGCCGAACAGCCCGGCTTCGAGGCGGTATGCGTGTATGTCGCCGTTGCGGCGAGTGGCTGTGGTGTCCCAGGCCAACGTGCCGTCGCTGAACACTTTGCGGTATCGGAAGCGGTAACGCCCTGAGGCGTAGGTGAACTCGCCGTTGACGGACGCGCTCACTGTGGGCGAAAGCCGGTACTCCATTCTCACAGACGGGTTCTGAAGCCCGAATGAGCCAGTGCGGTATGTCACGTTGACGTTAGTGCGCTTGCCAGCCTCGAAGCGCGGATAGCGTGTACGCAGGTATATCGAACCGGCTGTGCCGAAGTCCTTGGCACTTTGGAACACTTCGCTCTTCTGACCGTTGTACATCGATATTTCCTCGATGTTGTCGAGCGAGAATTTGCCCAGGTCTATTTGCCCGTTCTGCGCGTTGCCCAGCTGTATGCCGTCATAGAACACGCCGGTATGGTTTGACCCCATGCTTCGCATATCCACCGTCTTGACGCCGCCCACGCCTCCGTAGTCCTTGATTTGCACGCCGGAGAAATAGCGTATTGCGTCCGCTACGTTGTGGCTGTTGAGCCTTTCGAGCTGCTCGCCGTCGAGTTTCTGTGCCGGTATCACGCTGCCGTACGGGTCGCGGCTTGCAGTCACTGTCACCTCACCCAGCGCGGTGGTGTCTGCCGGCTCTGTGCTATATGCCGAGCACGTGACAGCTGTTGCCGACACGAAAACCGATGTCGCGAGGCGGAAAAGCTGGTTGTTGTGCATAGTGTTGCAATGGCGGTGTTTGCGCATGGTCACTTTGTGGAGAATGAGTAGGCGAAGCCGAAACTCAGTATCTCCTTGAGCATCCAGTGCCTCCAGCCGGGTATGCTGGCGTTGCCGGCGGTGTCATACCGCAGGTGTGCGTAAATCTGTGTGGAAAGGAAACGGTTGATGGTAAACGTCAGCGTGTTCTCCCAGTCGTGCGAGTAGTTTTTGTAGTCGGTAAACACGAACAGCCGAGAGCGGTACGATATGTTGGAGGTTATTATCCAGTCGAGTGTCAGCTCCGAGCTGCTTCCGACTTCGTTGAGTATGCGCTTGCCGGCGGTTATGCCGAATTGTGTCGCGTCCACCTTGCGGTCCAGGCACATTTTCAGGTTGTACGACAGCGGAGAGAGCGCAGCCTTGAATTTCAGCGTGTTGTGCCTGCCGGTGGTGGAATATGTCATACCTGCGCCGACATTCAGCTCTGCTGGCGAGAGGAATGCTGCCTTGCGTGTCTCGCTGTCAGCCGGGTAACTGTTGAGCGTCTGCGTCTTGAACTGTGCCGTGAGCGAATAGTACCACTTCTTGCGGGCCTTGATGCCGAGGTTCATGTTCCATTGCAACAGGTCTTCGGTTATGGAATACTTGTGGTATTTGTCATGCGACGTGGAGTTCAGCCCGAGTTTGTAGCTCACGGTGTTCTCAAACAGCGTGTTGGGGTGGTATGACTGGTTCAGCTTGACGTTCCAGTAGAAGTTTACCATCAGCGCGAGGTGGTCGTTGCCGCCCTGATACCAGTTTTCCGAGATGAACGCCTGTGAGAACTGTATTCCGCCGTTGAGGACGTGCAGCCAGTGTATCTTGTCAATCTTGCGCTTGGACAGCGTGATGTTTTCTACATCCACCTGCGGCAGCCGCAGCCGGCTGACGTACCCCTCAAAGCTGTAGTCCTCCGGCGGCAGTTCCGGCAGTCCGGGCAGCAGCCATGAGCCGTATTCGATTGCTTGCGGGTTCTGCACCATATACTGTTGACGTATCCACGCCCCCTGTTGCGAGAGCTGGATGGCGTTGGTCAGGTCGCGAGACAGTTCCAACGTGGGTTTGGGTGAGGTATATGTGGGTTCGCCGTCAGTTGAGATGTATGGGGCTGTGTAGCGCAAAACGGTGTCAACCTGTATCTTGCGCTCCTGCGGCTGCATGTATCCGCAGAAGATTAGAGGGGCTTGGAACGGGTTGCATGCCGGGAGTTTGATCGCAGTGGAGTCAATTGATGCCAATATCTCTGCCGGCTCGCGGGTACGCATCTGGTCGTCCTTGCGGAAGCCTTCATAGTCCTCGTCTTCCAGATAGGGGTATGCCCCGGGGTTGCGGTGCTGGTATCTGTCATGCGTGCAGCGCGGCATCCGTGACGGACGGCGAGCCATGACATCGGCGCTGCCTGTCGCTGCCGCGAGGACAAGGGCAAGCAGTGCTGTCAGATTTGGGCGTAACCCTGTTATCATCACTAATATCTTGGTATTATGTTGTTACTGGGATTATCAGCGAGTCAGCGAGCCGACGGCGGCAAAATGGCATCGTAGTCGTCGCTGTTGATGACACGCAGAGCCTCGCGGAATATGGGGTCGTATGCGTTGTAGACCTTGAAATATGTTTCCTGCGTGAATGTGTCGCGGCCTATGAGTGCTTTGATTATCATTTTGAACAGCTCCAGTGACTGCGCTTCCTGCTCGGCATTGTATTCCACTTTCTCCTGCTCCGCCATGGTGCGCAGGTCGGCTATCATGCTGTTGCTGACCTCAAACGTGCGCACGAAGTCATCGTCGTTGCGGTATTTCTTCTTGATGTCCTTGCGGTGTTTGTCCACATAGTTGATCACATAGCGGTTCAGCACGCCCTTGGCGACCACGTTGCGGTAATACTTGGTGTATGCCATGGTGTCGAGAGCCACGAAGCGGTCAGGCGAGATGCCTCCGCCTCCGTACACCGGACGGTGCAGCCGCAGTGTGCTGACACGCAGCGAGTCAACCTGCTTTACGGAATCGGCGTGCATCAGCTCGCCGCTGTTGAGGCGGTCGAGTATGTCCTGGGCGTACTTGCTGCCTTTTCCTTTGTCGTATGGTTTCTGTATGTAGCGGCCGGTAGGGGTGTAGTAATGGGCTACGGTCAGGCGCATCATCGAGCCGTCGGGGAAGGGTATGGGCCGCTGCACGAGGCCTTTGCCGAATGTGCGGCGCCCTACGATTACGCCTCGGTCCCAGTCCTGTATCGCTCCGGAGGCAATTTCGGCTGCCGATGCGGAGTACTGGTTGACCATTACCACCAGGCGGCCTTCGGCAAACAGCGGCTTCTTCCCCTTGGGGTACGCTTTCAGTTCGTAGCGCGGCGAGTTGCGCCCCTCTGTGTAAACCACCATCGACCCCGGGGCGAGGAACTCGCCGAGCATGTCGGGAGCGGCGTTCAGGTAGCCGCCACCGTTGTCCACCAGGTCGAGGATAAGCTGCTGCATACCCTGTTTCTGCAGCTTCGATATGGCCTCGCGCATCTCCTTGGGGGTGTCTTCAGCAAACTTGTTGAGGCGAATGAAGCCGGTCTTGCTGTCAACCATGTATGCAGCATCGACGCTGTTGATGGGTATGTCGTCACGGGTTATCTTGAACTGCACAGTGTCTGATGAGCCGGCCTCGCGGCGCAGCACAGTGACGTTGACGTGTGTGCCTTTCGGGCCGCGCAGCTTGTGTTGTATGTCGCGTGTTGAGATTTTCACGCCGGCTATAACCGAGTCGTTGACAGAGATGATGCGGTCGCCGGCACGCATCCCCACTTTCTCGGCCGGTCCTCCGGAGACGGTGGAGAGGACATACAGCGTGTCGTTGTTCATGTTGTACATTATCCCCACGCCGCTGAACTTGCCGCTGAGCGGCTCGTTGAGTGCGCGTGTCTCCTCGGCGGTGGAGTAGGAGGAGTGCGGGTCGAGCTCGTTGAGCATGCCGCGTATGGCATCTTCCACGACCTTGTCCTCGTTGACTGTATCGACATACAGCTGCGCGATTGCGGCTTCAGCCATGCGCAGCTTGGTGTTGGCGTTATGTTGTCCCACGGACACCAGCGTGCCCAAAGCCGCGATTGCGGCAACCGGGAGTATCATCTTTCTTTTCATATATCGGGTTGTGTCTGTTTTTCGGTTAGAGTGTATTGTGCCGCTGTCAGTTTAACGGGGCGTGTCATTTGCCGGGCAGGAACTGCGACACGTCGTAGCCGTGGTGTTCCAGTTCAGACACCATTGAGCTTGACACGTATGACAGCGAGGGGTCGGCAAACAGCAGCAACGTCTCGATGCCGAACAGGCGGCGGTTGACCTCGGCAATGGCTTTCTCGTACTCAAAGTCGCGTGTGTCACGCACGCCGCGCACCAGGCAGCACGCGCCGGCCTCGGCGGCTGCATTTGCTGTCAGCCCGGTGTAGGTGACTACCGACACGCGGCTGTCACCCTCGTATATTCTCTTGATAGCGGCTATCCGCTCCGGCAGGCTTCTGCGCCCGGCCTTGTACTCGTTGTAGCCTATGCCTATCACCAGACGGTCGAACATCGCCAAAACTCGGTCGGCTATGTCCTTGTGACCCAGCGTGAACGGGTCAAAACTCCCGGCAAAGAATGTCGTCCTCATAGCTCCGTGTCGTCCTCGACGATAAGGTTGTCGATTATGAAATTCTGCCGTGTCATGGTGTTGGTGCCCATATAGAACTCCAGCAGGTCGGCTATCGTGTGGTCTTTTTTCAGCGAGATGTTCTCGTCGAGCAGCACGGGGTCAAGCCTCATGTTCGGGCCGATGAACTCCGCAAACTCGTCGTCGTTGATTTCGCCGAGGCCCTTGAACCGTGTGATTTCGGCATTGTTGCCAAACTTCTCGATAGCGGCGACGCGCTCCTCGTCGGTATAGCAATACAGGGTGTCCTTGCCCTCGGCAGTCGCGGCACGCTTGCGCTTTCCCCCCGCACGGCGTGTGCTTTTCTTGTCGCGCACACGGAACAGCGGTGTCTGCAGTATGTAGACATGACCCTCCTTGATGAGGTCTGGGAAGAAGACGAGGAAGAAGGTGGTGATGAGCAAGCGTATGTGCATGCCGTCCACATCGGCATCGGTTGCGATGATAACCTTGTTGTAACGCAGCCCGTCGATGCCTCCCTCGATGTTTAGCGCGGCTTGGAGCAGGTTGAACTCGTCGTTCTTGTACACCACCTCGCGTGTCTTGCCGTATGAGTTGAGTGGCTTGCCTCGCAGCGAGAACACGGCTTGTGTCTGCGCGTTGCGCACCTTGGTGATTGTTCCCGAGGCGGAGTCGCCCTCGGTGATGAATATAGACGTCTCGTCGCGGCGGTCCTCCTTGGCCGACGGCTTGACAGTGTCGTTGTAATGCACGCGGCAGTCGCGCAGCTTGCGGTTGTGCAGGCTCACCTTCTTCGCCTTCTCGCGGGCCAGCTTTGTGACGCCGGCTATCGCCTTGCGCTCCTTCTCGCTTGCGGCAATCTTGGCAAGCATGGCTTCTGCCACGTCCGTATGGCGGTGCAGGTAGTCGTCCAGCTCCTTCTTGATGAAGTCGCCGATAAACTTGTTGACCGTCACCGGGCTGTCCGGCGCGATTTCCTTGCTTCCGAGTTTGGTCTTGGTCTGGCTCTCAAATACCGGCTCCTGTATGCGGACTGCAATTGCCGCCACGATGCCGTTGCGGATGTCGGAGAACTCATACCCCTTGCCGGAGAACTCCTTGACGGTGCGGCACAGGTGTTCGCGGAACGCCGTCAGGTGCGTGCCACCCTGTGTGGTGTGCTGTCCGTTGACGAATGAATAGTATTCCTCACCCGACTGGTTGGTATGTGTCAGCACCACCTCGATGTCATCGCCTTGCAGGTGTATGATAGGGTAGAGCGGCTCGGAGGTCATGTTGTCGGTCAGCAAGTCGAGCAGGCCGTGGCGCGAACAGTACTTCTTGCCGTTGAGGAAGATGCTCAGCCCGGCGTTCAGGTAGGTGTAATTCTTCACCATCGTCTCGATTACGTCCATGCGGTAGGCAAATCCCCGGAACAGCGTGTCGTCAGGGGTGAACGTCACCCGCGTGCCGTTTTCCTCCGTTGTCGGCACGATGCCGCTGTCGCTTGTCAGCTCTCCCTTCTTGAACTCAATGGCCGCTTTCTGGCCGTTGCGCACACTCTCCACCGTACACTCTTCGCTAAGGGCGTTGACCGCCTTCAGGCCTACGCCGTTCAGGCCGACAGCCTTCTGGAATGTCTTGCTGTCGAACTTTCCGCCGGTGTTGATTTTCGATGCCACATCGATCACCTTGTCGAGGGGTATGCCGCGTCCGTAGTCGCGCACGGACACGCGCCGGTTCTCGCTGATTTCGATTTCGATGCGTTTTCCCGCGCCCATGTTGAACTCATCGATGCCGTTGTCTATGACCTCCTTGATGAGCACATAAATGCCGTCGTCGGAATGTGAGCCGTCTCCCAGCTTGCCTATGTACATTCCGGGGCGGCGGCGTATGTGTTCGTTCCATGCAAGGGTCTTGATGGAGTCACTGCCGTACTCTGCGATGCCGTCAGATGCCGGCATGTCGAAAATCTCGTTGTTTTCCTGCGCCATGTCGTTGTGAGATGCTGTTGAAAGCCCTGGGCGACAAAGCCCGGAGCATCTGCAAAAGTACTAAATTCCCGGCACATACGCAACCGCCCTGTTTCAGCTCCACGGCAAAGTGTGAGGGTGTGTCAAAATGCGCAGGCTGCGTATGATTGGGGCGGCAGGGTAGGGACACGGCGTGCCGTGTCCGCAACCAAGTCACTGCAAATCAAATAATTGTGCTTACCACCCAGCGGACACGGCACGCCGTGTCCCTACTTTGGCTGCGCATAAAAGTGTGATACGCCTATTTTGACACAACCTCCTACTGTGACAGCACAATCCTGTTCAGTGCCGCCAACGGCGGCATACAGCAAAAGCGGCAACTCTCGCGAGCAGCCGCTTTCAATACACGGATGTTTCCCGTCTAATTACTAAAACTTAATGAACAAAAATCTATCTTCTTTCGTAGTGTCAACAACACTCACCTCTGAATGGTTCAGCCCGGAAGACGGATAATTGCAGTTTTGTATATGTTAATCCGCTGGCGGATATTATTTTAACACACGAGGATGCGTCAACGGCTTCCGGCTGTCGAGCGGTCTACGCTGCCGCCGGCGTTGACGAGCTTGTTGGCGCCGCGCTTCTGCCGTCCCCACTGCACGTTGTAGCTGATGCTGACGAAGGGCATCGGCGCTATGTCAAGGCGCGTGTGCTTCTCGTTGGTGTTGTAGCGGTTGAGCGACCGCGACCCTTGGTCATATTTGGTGAATGGGCAGTACGCGCCGGCTGTGAACTGCCAGCCTCGCCAGTTGTAGGCAAGCGAGACGAGTGAGAATGATTCACCCCACGTCAGCACTTCGCCCCACAGGCTCGTCGGCGCTTTGGCGTATCGTGCCATGAGCTGGAAGCCCCAGTGCTGCACCATCGCATCGACCATGCCGCACCAGTTGTGGTTGTACAGGCGGTAGCCGTTGCCGCTCATGCGCTCAATCTTGTACTCCAGTGTGCCGCTTGCCATGAGCCAGTCGGGTATGATTTCCACTTGCGGAGAGAGGGTGAACGTCAGGTTCTGAAGGCCCTTGCTGTTCTCGTAAGAGGTCACGAGGCGGTCGTCCTGCCATTCCAGGTACTTGGTTATGGCATTGGGGCTGGTGAATGCCCGCATGCCGAATGTGCCCATCACACGCGGGAACGTGAAGTTGTAGCGCAGTGTGAGCATATATGACGACGACGTTTTCAGGTTCGGGTTGCCGACTGTCCACTGGAAGCCGTCTGTCTGCTGCGGCGTGATGTTGGTCTCTGCCAGCGAGGGGGCGTTCTGCCAAGTCCTGAATGACAGACGGAATTGCGATGTCTGGTTAAGCGAGTATGACATTGAGAACTGCGGGCGGAAATGCCAGGAGTCGTTGCCCTGGCCGGTCTCGCGGAACTTGAACGAAGTGTACTGCGCTCCCACGCCGGCGGAGAGCGTCACCCGGTTGATGCGCTGCATGTATTCGCCGAACAGGTACATGTAGTCCTGCCGCTGGTGGAAGAGCTTGTTGTCAAGGTTCTCGTATGTCGAGCGGTTGCGGTTGGCTGTGTATGACGCGCCGGCGGTCAGCGAGGAGTTGTTCCAGCGCTTGATATAGTCCGCCTCGACGCTGTACATCTGGTTGCGGTCGTGTATCGAGGTGTTCACGTCTGTCAGCTGCTTATGCGTCTGCTCGTCGCTCTCGATGTACGAATGGCGCGTGTGGCCGTTGTAGAACTCGCTGTTGAAGTCGATGGCTATGAGCTGGTTGTGCGCGAAATGCTGCTCGAGGTATGCGCGGACGTTAGGCGTGAAGCCGTCCTGCGTGTTGTAGTCGCGCAGCCGTATCTTGTCTGGGCTGTTGCTGAGCGTCATGAGGCCCTCGAACAGCTGCCCTTTGGAAAAACTCTTGTTTCCGGCAACGGCGACATACAGCACCGTGGTGTCTGGCTTGATGTAGCTGTAGTCGAGCTGGAACAGCTGTCCGTTGTTGTCATCGGCATGGCCTCCTATGGGCTTTTCCTCGCGGGTGAGTTTCGTGCCGTCGGGGTATGTGAATGTCTCCGTGTATTCGCGGTGCATGCCCACCTTGTTGGTCAGCTTGTATTGCGACGACAGCCCCCACTGCGACTTGCCGTAGTTCAGCTTGAGCGAGCCGAAATACTGTCCCCAGCTCGTGTTGAGGGCTTGCATGCCGTCCAGCATCAGCGAGCCGCCTTTGTCCGGGTTGGCTACCACGAAGTTCAGCACGCCGTTTGCGCCGTTGTACTTCAGTCCGGGGTTGTCTATCCACTCCACTTTCTTGATGGTTTCCGGCAGAAGCTCCTGCACTTGCTTGATAGTGGCCTTGCGGCCGTTAATGCGCACTTCCACCGCTTGTCCGGCGGAGGTGATTGACCCGTTTATGTCGTTTACCGACAGGGTGGGGATCATCAAGTTGCGTGTCAGTTGCAGACCGTTCTTGGAAGCATCGACTGCACTCTGCGAGGGGTAGAACACATCCCGGTCTGTCTTGCGTATCACTTTAGGAGCTTCGATGACTATCTCTGCGAGGTCTGTTGACGGCACAGTGTCGACAGGTTCAGTCTGAGCCGCGAGGGTCAGTGCCGTGAATACGCATGCTGTGAAAAGCGAAATCTTGCGTAACATAGTGTTTTGTTGTTATTCGTTCATAATGAAACCGTAACAGCCATTCTGTGCGCATATTGTTATAGATATGACTGTCTGGAAATGAAAAATGGGGGGGTATTAACGTCAGTTAATACCCCCCCATTCCATTGGTGTCTAGGATGAGACTCGAACTCACACAGCCAAAACGGCCACTACCCCCTCAAAGTAGCGC
>DHKE01000083.1 GCA_002404675.1 Porphyromonadaceae bacterium UBA4702
TGAAACGGCAATATTTCTTCTTGCGGGTGTCTACCGACAGGGGAGTGAGGTAACGGATTTCGTTGTTTGCTGCCATGGTTTAGTTCTCCTTTGTTTCTGCTGCTTCAGCGGCGAGTGCCTCCTCAGCGGCGGGGGTTTGACTTGCTTTCTGTGCGCGGAGCTTGCGGCGCTTTTCAGCGTACTCGGCTGCGTGCTTGTCGAGACGGAATGTCAGGAAGCGGATTACGCGCTCGTCGCGGCGGTACATTGTCTCGAGCTTCTTGATGAGCGACGGCTCAGCCTCAAACTCGAGCAGGCAGTAAAAACCTGTGGATTTCTTCTCGATAGGGTAAGCGAGTTTGCGCAGACCCCAAAGCTCCTCATTGACAACATTGGCGTTGTTGTCCTCCAGGAAACCTCTGAATTTCTGCACCGCTTCCTTCATCTGGTCGTCAGACAAAACGGGAGTTAAAATGAAAACGGTTTCGTAACGATTCATACGTTCTTGTTGTTTATTGTGTTATTGTTTTGACTTTCAGGCAATTACATCGTGAAGACGCAACCTGTCCCGAAAACCGAGTGCAAAGTTACTCATTTTCTGCCGATTATGCAACCCTTTCTTCAGGTCTGCGATGAAGTGGTCAGGAGAGGGCTGTGGCGATGTCGAGAATAATGCTGTCAGAGGTCATCACTCCTTGCCGTGTGAGGCGCACTGACCCTTCGGCTGTCATTTCCACGCCTCCGCACGGCATCTCTTTGTGCACTTCTTCAATCAGGTGTTGCGTGATAATTTCGCCAAACTTGCTGCGGAAGTCGTCAACGGCAAACCCCTCGCACATTCGCAGCCGTGTGAGCAGGTACTCGTCCAGCAGCATAGTGTCGCTGAGGTGTTCTGTCTGGTGAGGCACGCCGATGCCTTTCGATGCCAGATACCCCTTGATGTCAGCATTGTTTGCGCGGCGCGAGCGGTGTCCGTCATAGGAGTGAGCTGCTGGGCCGAGGCCGATGTATGGCGTGCCTTGCCAGTATGAACAGTTGTGGCGTGAGCGGTGTCCCGGCAGTGCGAAGTTGGAGATTTCGTAATGCTCATATCCGGCAGCGGAGAGTGTGTCAATGAGGGCGCGGTACATGGCAAGGTACTCCCCGTCACTGGCTCGTCGGATTTTCCCCTGCTTTTCCAGCGCGGACAGTGCTGTGCCGTCCTCGTACATCAGCGCGTAAGCCGAGATGTGGTGTGGCTGCATGGCGGCAACCATGTCAAGACTGTGCTGCCACGAGCGCAGTGACTGACCGGGGAGGGCGTACATAAGGTCAACGCTCACGTCGCAGCCTGTCTGCATAAGCAGTTCCATGGCGTTGACTGCTGTTGCGGCATCGTGCCGCCTGCGTATAGCTGCCAGTTCCTCGTCGCAGAGGCTCTGCACGCCGAGGCTGAAGCGGTTGAAGCCCGCTTCCTGCCACTTCTCTACGCGCTCGTCTGTGACATCGTCAGGGTTGAGCTCTATGGTCGCCTCGCTGACTTTCCACCGCTCGCCGCAGATGCTCCGCAGCCCGGCTGCCAGCCGCAGAAGCTCGTCTCCAGGGCATAGCGAGGGTGTGCCGCCGCCGAGGTACAGCGTCTCGAAACCACCGCGCACTTCGTCCTTTCGGCACTGCAATTCCGAGAGGAATGCGTCTGTCAGCTCATGCCACTTGGCACGCCTGTCGCCGCCGCTGTAAAAGTCGCAGTATATGCACTTGCGCCGGCAGAAGGGAATATGCAGGTAAATCCCAGCCATTGCCGCGAGAGGGTCAGCCTTTGACGAGGATGTATGTGCGCAGCGGAGCCATGACGCCTTTCAGTTGTCCTTTGACCACGCGAAACTCCTTGCCGTAGACGACATCCTTGTACCGCCCGTCGGGCAGCCCTGTGGGGAGGTCAACGAAGTCAGCCGACTTGGAGACGTTTATCACTGCAGCGCCCTTATTGCCACGGTTGACAACGATGACATTCCCCTTCTCGGAGATGCGTATGTTCTCCTTCTGCCCGGCCATTGCGGTGCGGAACTTGTTGGCGGCTGCCACTTCGGGGTGGAAGAACTCGCTGTTGCCGCGTGCGCCCATGATGTTGTCGCCCCATACGTTGTCCGCACTCGAGCCGTTTGGGCGGCTGAAGAAGAGAGGAGTGCCGTTCTGGCGTGCTGTGATGAGGACGTATGCTGTGCGTATCTGTGCGTCTGTCAGGTGGGCAGACTCGTGCGCGTTGCAGTATGTGTCATGGCTCTCGACCCAGGTTGTCAGGTATTCGGGGGCTGCGGAGTGCCGCCAGTCGGCGATGTCAAGTCCTGCGGCGGAGCAGCTGTCGAGCATCTGGCGGATTATGTGGCCGTATGACGAGGCTGTCTGCCCGAAATACCCGGCATACTCGGCTTCCGGCACGTTGCGGTCTTGCAGCACCTCTCCGTATACGAACAGCGAGTCATAGGGTATGGCGAGCCTCACGCCGCCGACGCTCTTGCGACCTGTCGCCACGTCCCAGAAGTCGTTGACCTTCACGCCGCTCGCAGTGTCAACCGGGTCTGAATGTACGCCTATGTGCTTGGCTGTGTCATATCGGAAACCGCGCACGCCCATGGCAATCAGCTCGTTGACAAACCGCATATAGTATTTTTGGAATGCCGGATTCTCGGTGTTGACATCAGGCAGACCGCCAGTACCCATGAGGGTGCACTGGGAGCGGTCGTTGTAGTCCGTTATGGCCGCAAGACCGTTGGAATGGTACATCTTGTCGCGTCCGCCTACGGCACGGTAGAAGTCGTCGCTCACCGCGTCCACGTCAAAAGCCGTATGGTTGGGCAACACGTCCACGATTACCTTGACGTCATATTTGGCGGCAGAGTCCATCATCTCCTGCATCTGCTCTCGCGTTCCGACGATGTTGTTGCCTATTTTCCAGTCAGTAGGCTGGTAATAGTAGTACCAATTGCCCGCCTTGTCGTCATACAGTTTCTTGCCGCTTCCACCGGGTGCGTAGCAATGCTGCACGGGCGAGGTCTGTATCATGGTGAAGCCAGCCTCGGCAATGGTCTTCATGTTGGCGGCGATGGCAGGGAAGTTCCAGCTCCACACATGAAGGATGCTGCCTGTGTTGGTAAAGTTCGGGTCATGTGCAGTGCGGTCTGTAGCGATAGCAGAGGCGCTGCACATCACGGCTATTCCTGCTGCAATCAATTTATTAGTCGTAGTATTCATCATGTCATGATACATAATTTCCGGTACAAAGATAGCACAATTGGCGGTACAAACCAAAACATGGCAGCTGATTATAGTGCGCAAACCGGATAAAATTACTATCTTTGTGGCGCGAAATGCAATGGGCAGCCGCTTTGGCTGCGTTTTTCTGCAATGGCATGTGCCTCGGCAGTGATGCCTGAATGGTCACGGTGTCTCGCTGTGTATTGTTGATATGCACTGTGTATCAGTGTACAATGACGGCAGGATTGGGTTGATGCCATTGCTTATAACATTTAGAAGACATTACAGACAGATGAGATTTGACGAGCTGTATTTGAGTGACGACATACTCGACGCTATAGACTCGATGCACTTTGAGCAGTGCACGCCGATACAGGAACAGACCATACCCCTCATCACGGAGGGAAAGGACCTCATAGCCGTGGCGCAGACAGGTACGGGCAAGACAGCCGCGTATCTGCTGCCGGTGATTGACGAGATTGCCAACGGCAACTATCCGCAGGATGCCATAAACTGCATAGTCATGGCTCCCACGCGAGAGCTTGCCCAGCAGATAGACCAGCAGATGCAGGGATTCTCCTATTTTATGCCTGTCAGCAGCGTAGCCGTATACGGCGGCACAGACGGCAGCACTTTCGACCAGCAGAAGAAGGGGCTGCAGCTCGGCGCTGACGTGGTCATCGCCACCCCAGGGCGGCTCATCGCCCATATCAGCATGGGGTATGTAGACCTCTCGCAGGTCTCGTTCCTGATACTCGATGAGGCCGACCGCATGCTCGACATGGGATTCTATGACGACATCATGCAGATAGTCAAACTATTGCCCAAGCAGAGGCAGACGCTGCTGTTCTCCGCGACAATGCCACCGAAAATCAAGAACCTTGCCAAGGAGATACTGTCTGACCCCGCCGAGGTGAAGCTGTCGGTGTCCAAGCCGGCGGAGAAGATTGCACAGTCGGCATACATCTGTTACGAAACGCAGAAGCTGCCCATATTGCGCCACATATTCAAGCAACTGCAGTGTGACCGCAGCATCGTCTTCGCCTCGTCCAA
The DNA here is from genome assembly GCA_002404675.1 of Porphyromonadaceae bacterium UBA4702. Taxonomy (GTDB): domain Bacteria; phylum Bacteroidota; class Bacteroidia; order Bacteroidales; family Muribaculaceae; genus Lepagella. Next base: position 4,267 of record DHKE01000083.1, read on the forward strand.
GGCCAAGTGCAAGGAGCTGTGCAAGGCTCTGCGCGGTCTGAAGCTGAGTGTAGGAGAGATGCACTCTGACCTTGAGCAGTCGCAGCGCGAGCAGGTGCTGCTCGACTTCAAGGCCGGCAAACTCAAGATACTCGTCGCCACAGACATCATGGCTCGCGGCATCGACATCGACGACATCGGACTGGTGGTCAACTATGACGTGCCTCATGAGAACGAAGACTATGTGCACCGCGTGGGACGCACGGCACGTGCAGACAACGACGGCATCGCCATTACCCTCGTCAGCGAGAGAGAAATCGGCAAGTTCAAGCTCATCGAGAAGTTCATCGAGAAGGAGATAACGAAAAATCCTATACCCGAAGGGCTTGGCGAAGGACCTGAATACCGCGCTCCGTCAGGCAGAAGTCGCGGAGGCAAGAGCGGCAATGGACGCAGTAACCGCGATGACCGCCGCAAAGAGGGCAGCGGAGACGTCAAGAGCAAGAACGCCAAAAAGAGCGACGGCCGCCGCAAGAAGGGCAAGCCGCAAGAGACAGAAGAGTGCAAGGCTGGGGACAAGCAAGCACCTGAGAAGTCAACAGAAGAGAAGCCACAGACACCGTCTGACATCGAGGCTGCAACTGTTGACAAAGCGAATACGGATGGCGCAGCAGAAGCCGCAAACGAGCAGAAGCCTCGCCGCAAACGCCGTCGTCGCTCCAAGAAGCAAAGCGATACCCCAGGCGAGGACAACAGCAAGGAAATGCCTGAACAGAAGGACGCTGACGACACACTCTCTCCGCCTGTAAACGACGGTCCTATATCATATTCTATGGTGTCTGCCGGCATAGTAGCTGCTGCAAGAGCTGCACGTGAGGCTGAGCAGAAGCGTGCCGAACAGGCGGCTGCCACCGGAAAAACCGCTGCTGAGAATGAGGTCAAGAAGCCGGATACACCAGCTGCCGAAGGTGAGGACGAACCGAAGCCCAAGAAGAAGCGCACATACCGCCGCCGCAAGCCGGCACAAGCGAAAAAGGCAGCTTCAGACGCACAGGCCGAGCAGCTGCCCGAACAGCATGAAAACGCCGAGTGACAGCACGTATGAAAACGCGATATAATACCTATATGTAGGTATTTTTGCGGCCAGGGTGCGAGATACTGCCCTGGCCGTTGACTTTGTGCCGCCGATATTCGTTATCTTTGCAGGTCATAACCGATAGAATAGCAATACAGCATATGCGATTGTCTGAATTACAGCCCGGGGCGCGTTGCGTCATCACGAAAATACTCGGTCACGGCGCGTTCCGCAAGCGTGTCATGGAAATGGGGTTCGTGCGCGGGCGCGAGGTGAAGGTGATGCTTCACGCGCCGCTGCAAGACCCTATCAAGTACGCATTGATGGACTATGAGGTGTCGCTGCGCCGAGCTGAGGCCAACATGATTGAGGTAGTGCCCTGCGACGAGGATGCAGCTGCGGACGCGGCCATTGGGAGCAACGCCGCGACAAGTGAGCATGATGCCGAAATCCCTGCCGCAGATGCCGCTGTAAGGCGCGAGAAGGTCATAAACGTCGCGCTGATAGGCAACCCCAACTGCGGCAAAACATCACTGTTCAACCATGTCAGCGGTGCGCACGAACACGTGGGCAACTACGCCGGCGTGACAGTTGATGCCAAGGAGGGAACGGTCAAGTACCGTGGCTATGTGTTCAATGTCGTTGACCTGCCAGGCACGTACTCCCTCTCGGCATACTCTCCTGAGGAATTGTACGTAATGCGCTACTTGCGCGAGGAAACACCTGACGTAATCGTCAACGTGGTGGTTGCCTCCAATCTGGAGCGCAACCTATACCTGACCACCGAGCTGATAGACATGAACCGCAGCATGGTGATCGACCTCAACATGTACGACGAGCTGGAGAAGAGCGGCAACAAACTCGACTACGCGTTGCTCGGCAAGATGCTCGGCGTGCCTGTCGTGCCTACGACCGCCTCTACCGGAAAAGGCGTAAACGACCTGCTAGACGTGATAATCGACGTATACGAGCTGCGTCATCCTGACGTGCGCCACATCCACGTCAAAATGCGTCCCGAGGTGGAGCAGGCTCTGCGCCCGGTTATCGACGCTATCAAGGCCGACCGCTCCCTATCGCCGCACGCATCGCCCAGGTTCATGGCTATCAAGCTGATTGAAGGAGACCCTGAGGTGCGCAAGACCGTAAGCGCTGCTGACCACGGCGAGGAGATAATACGCCTCGCAGACGAGCAGCGCAAGGCCGTAGGAGAGAGCCTTGGCGAGGATGTCAACTCCGTTATCGCCTCCGAAAAGTACGGCTTCATACAGGGCGCGCTCAAAGAGACATACGTCCAATATGTCAAGGAGGAGCGCAAGACCACCAAAATCATTGACTCATTTGTCACCAACAAGTTGTTCGGCTTTCCGCTGTTCCTGTTAGTGATGTGGCTAATGTTCTGGGCCACGTTCCAGATAGGAGCGTATCCAATGGGCTGGATTGAAGACGGCGTGAGCTGGCTCTCCGAATTCCTTGGCTCGCACATCCCCGATGGCCCATTCCGAGACCTGCTGCTCGACGGTGTGATAGGCGGTGTCGGCGGCGTGATAGTATTCCTGCCCAACATACTGATACTCTATGCCTTCATCTCGTTCATGGAGGATTCGGGCTACATGGCGCGTGTCGCTTTCATAATGGATAAGCTGATGCACCGCATGGGCCTGCACGGCAAGTCGTTCATACCGCTGGTAATGGGCTTCGGCTGCAACGTGCCGGCGATAATGTCTACACGCATCATAGAGAGCAAGTCGAGCCGCCTCATCACCATACTTGTCAACCCCTTCATGAGCTGTTCGGCACGCATACCTATATATGTGCTGCTCGTAGGCACGTTTTTCCCAGAACACGGCGCGTGGGTGTTCCTCGGGCTGTACCTGCTTGGCATCGCTGTGGCGGTGCTGACTGCAAGGCTGTTGCGCAAGTTCTGGTTCAAGGCAGACGAAACCCCCTTTGTCATGGAATTGCCCCCATACCGCATACCGACGGCGAAATCCACCGTGCGCAACATGTGGGCAAAGGCTCAGCAATACCTGCAGAAAATGGGAGGCATAATCCTGGTAGCCTCTGTCATAATATGGGCGTTGTCCTACTTCCCCCGCTATGACGCATCAGACATCCCCGCAGAGTATTCCGAGCGCGTTGTGGCTGAGATGCCAGCCTCAGCTCGTGAGGGCAAGACTGACAGCGAGCTTCAGGCTATGATACAGAACGAATACCAGCAGCAGAACTCCATAATCGGTCACATCGGCCGCTTCTGCCAGCCCGTACTCAGCCCAATGGACTTTGACTGGAAAGTGTCAGTCTCGCTGCTCACCGGCGCAGCCGCCAAGGAGGTCGTGGTCTCCACGCTTGGCGTGCTGTATGTAGGCGATGACGATGAGACCGCCCTGTCGCAACGCCTTGAGACCGTGTCGCCTATAAGCGGCAAAGCACCCTTTGACGCGCCCAAGGCGTTGGCATTCATGGTATTCGTCCTGATATACTTCCCATGCATAGCCTCCATAACGGCAATAGTGCGTGAAACCGAATCGTGGCGTTACGGTGCGTTCTCGATATTGTACAACACCGCAGTGGCGTGGCTGCTATCGTTTGTGACTTACCGTATCGCCCTGTTGTTCTTCTGATTGCAATGTCTCGCCGAAGCATTGCAGACTGCTTTGTGACATATATATGCACGCAGGGCGCACCACTGACAGAGTGGCGCGCCCTGCGGCGTATCTGCGATGCAACTTGTTACTTGATGATGCCGTATTTTCTGAATACTTTCTGTATGGCTTCGAGCGAGCGTTCAACCTGCTCCTTGGTATGCGTAGCCATAAGCGAGTACCGGATGAGCGTGTCTTGCGGAGCCACCGCAGGTGTCACCACAGGATTGACGAACACTCCCTCTTCCAGCAGGTCGTGTGTGACGTGGAAAGTCTTGTAGTCATCGCGGATGAACAGCGGGATGATAGGAGTGGAGGTATGGCCAATCTCGCAACCCATTGCACGGAAGTTGTCTAGTGCATAGTTGGTGATGTCCCACAGGTGAGCCTGGCGTTCAGGCTCTGCCAGCATGATGTCAAGAGCGGCGTTGACAGCTGCCGTGGCGGCCGGCGTGATGCTCGCTGTGAAGATGTACGAGCGCGAATGGTGGCGCAGGTAGTTGGTTATCTCCTTGTCTGTGGCAATGAAGCCGCCCAGCGACGCAAACGACTTGCTGAAAGTTCCCATGATGAGGTCTACATCGTCGGCAACGCCGAAGTGGTGGCATACGCCGCGTCCGCCCGCGCCGAAAACGCCGATGCCATGCGCCTCGTCGGCCATGACAGTCGCGTTGTACTTCTTAGCCAGACGTACTATCTCCTTCATGTTCGCCACGTCGCCCTCCATTGAGAACACCGTGTCAGTGACTATCAACTTGATTTTGTCCGTGTCACAGCTCGCCAGCTGCTTTTTGAGCGACTCCATGTCGTTGTGCTTATACTTCAGGTAGTTGGAGAAAGACAGACGGCGACCTTCGATGATTGACGCATGATCCTGTTCGTCGAGTATGATGTAGTCGCCGCGACCGGTGAGCGTTGAGACAACGCCGAGGTTCACGCCGAAGCCGGTGGAGTATAGCATCACGTCTTCCTTGCCAAGATAATCGGCGAGCCGCTCCTCGAGCCGCTTGTGGATGTCAAGCGTGCCGTTAAGGAACGGAGAACCGGCCATGCCTGTGCCGTACTTGCGCGTAGCCTCGACAGCTGCTTCGATTACCTTCGGGTGGTCTGTCAGTCCCATATAGGAGTTGGATCCGAACATCAGCACCTTGCGGCCGTTCATCATCACTTCCGTGTCCTGATGGCTGTCGATTTCCCTGAAATATGGGTAAATGCCAGCAGCTTTCGCTTTCTGCGGGGCGTCATACCGCGCCAGTTTTTGTTGTAGAGGCTTCATTTCTATATTCTTACCTTTCCGCTCGCAGCCGTCGCAGACAGCTGTTGAGGGGGGATGTTGCTTTTACTGATTTGTCCTACTGCAAAGGCTCTCGCGAGAGCCCTTGGGCGGCAACAGCTTTCCGCAAAAGTTGCACACCGAGCAGTTCAGAGTGCAAAGTTACGCATTATATTTCAATTTCGGAAATGTCCCCTCGCAAAATCTGCCTCTTGACTCTACATTTCTGGGGCGGATTTGCGTATGACGGGGAAATGTGCTATCTTTGTACATTAATACAGACAGGCGCACTGTGCGCCAAGGCCAGTGCCACGGCGTTTGCCACGGTTCGGCCACTGAAACAGAAACAATAAAGACAAAGATATGAAATTCAATGTACAGAGCAAGGCTCTACAGTCGCAGCTTCAGGCTGTCAGCAAGGTGATCAATACCAAGAACGCGATGTCGATACTCGACAATTTCCTCTTCGAGGTGAAGGGCGACCGCCTATACATCACCGGCTCTGACCAGGAGAATGTGATGACCGCCTCGCTCGAGATAATGGAGGTCGAGGGGCAGGGCAAAGTTGCTCTCAACGCCAAGCGTCTGCTCGATATGCTCAAGGAAGTTCCAGGCCAGGGGCTGACATTCTCTATCAATGAGGACAATCTCGAAACGCAGATACAGTTCATGTCGGGACATTTCAGCTTCATGGGCGTGGACGCTACGGAATACCCCATAGACAGCCACGACAGCGAGGAACACCGCGATATCACACTCGATCCCGAAATCGTGCAGAAAGGCATCGAGGCCACAATATTCGCTGTCAGTGCCGACACGCTGCGCCCCATGATGATGGGCATACACTGGGATTTCCACAGCGAGGACATCACATTCGTCAGCAGCGACACCCACAAGCTGGTACGGTACATCAACCGTCAGGCTCAGCCGGGCTTTGAGGTCGGGTTCACCATGCCTGCCAAGCCCGCGTCGATACTGCGCAACATAATCTCCAAGGATGACAAGGAGCTGACGCTGCAGATAGGAGAGAAGCATGCCACTTTCGTCATCGGCGACTATGTGCTGACCTGCCGCTTCATCAACGGCAACTATCCCAACTATGACCGCGTGATACCGACTGACAACCCATTTTCGCTGACCGTAGACCGCACTTCGCTGCTCAACGCCATGCGCCGCGTCGCCCTGTTCGCGAGCCTTGCCTCTGGGCTGGTTAAGCTCAACATATCTGCTGCCAACATTCACCTGTCGGCACAGGACGTGGACTATTCAGTGTCTGCTGAGGAGGACGTGGCATGCCAGTATGAGGGCAACGAGATGACCATAGGCTTCAAAGCCCCATTCCTGATTGAGGTGCTTAGCAATCTGAAGTCAGACGAGGTGGTACTCAACCTCTCCGACCCGACACGTCCGGGCATCTTCGTTCCTTCCAAGCAGCTGGATGACGAGAACATACTGATGCTGCTGATGCCCATGCAGACTTTCGACTATTGACTTTGACACGCGCTGACAATGGAACTCAACCTGAAACGCCCCATAATATTCTTCGACCTCGAGACTACGGGGACGAACATTATCCACGACCGCATCGTCGAGCTGTCGTTCATCAAGGTGATGCCTGACGGCACGGAAATCGAGAAGTCACGCCGTATCAACCCGGAGATGCACATACCAGAGGAATCGACGGCCATACACCATATCACGGACGAGGATGTCAAGGACTGCCCGACGTTCAAGCAGGTAGCCCGCTCGCTCTACGAGATTTTCGATGGCTGTGACATTGCCGGTTACAACAGCAACAAGTTTGACGTGCCGGTGCTTATCGAGGAGTTTGCCCGCGCCGGCATGACGTTCAGCGTCGCTGACCGCCAGTTTGTCGATGTGCAGAACATCTTCCACAAAATGGAGCAGCGCACCCTCGTGGCTGCTTACCGGTTCTATTGCGGCAAGGAGCTGACTGACGCTCACTCGGCAATGGCTGACACCCGCGCTACATACGAGGTGCTGAAAAGCCAGCTTGACCGATACGACACGCTGGAGAACGATGTGGAGAAGCTCGCCGAGTTCTCGCGTCAGGGGCGCAACCTCGACTTGGCGGGGCGTATCGTCCTCAATGACAAGGACGAGCCGATATTCAACTTCGGCAAGCACAAGGGGAAGACCGTGGAGGAGGTGTTGCGCAAAGAGCCGTCTTTCATCGCCTGGATGCAGGAACGAGAGTTCTCGCGCAATACCATTGACGTGCTTCTCCAGCTCAAAGCCAAGTATCTGAAAAACAGAAATAAAGGAATGCAGTGATGCTGAAGGGCAAGCACATCATCCTCGGCATAACCGGGGGCATAGCCGCCTACAAGTCGGCATACCTGTTGCGTCTGCTCATCAAAGCGGGCGCTGAGGTGCAGGTAGTAGCTACCCCGGCAGGCAAGGAGTTCATCACCCCGGTGACGCTCTCCGCCCTGAGTGGCAAGCCCGTCGTCAGCGAGTTTTTCACCGCCAACAGCGGCGAATGGCATAGTCATGTTGACTTGGGGCTATGGGCAGACGCTATGGTCATTGCCCCGGCAACGGCCTGCACCCTCGGGAAAATGGCCAACGGCATAGCCGACAACATGCTCGTCACTACATATTTGAGCGCAAAGGAGAAGGTGTTCGCAGCTCCGGCAATGGATCTTGACATGTGGGCGCACCCTTCTACGCAGCGCAATATCGCGACGCTTCGTGCTGACGGCGTGGAGATAATAGAACCCTCTGCAGGCGAATTGGCAAGCCATCTCGTGGGCAAAGGGCGCATGGAAGAGCCAGAGCGGATAGTCGAGCGGCTCGAGGCATATTTCGCCTCCGCAAGGACGCTGTCGGGCAAAACCATCCTCATCACGGCGGGGCCAACATACGAGAACATTGACCCGGTGCGGTTCATCGGCAACTACTCCAGCGGCAAAATGGGCTACGCCCTAGCCATGGAGTGCGCCAGCCGAGGGGCAAGAGTTGAGCTGGTGAGCGGACCTACGTCACTGGATTGCAGTCACCTGGGCATACGCCGCCACGACGTGCGCAGCGCAAAGGAGATGCTCGAGGCTGCCGACGGGGTGTTTGACAGCTGTGACGCGGCCATATTCTGCGCCGCAGTGGCAGACTATGCACCTGCGGAGTGCTGCGATGCCAAAATCAAGCGCGAGAAATCAGAGGAGATTACGTTGCGGCTGGTGCGCAACCCCGACATAGCAGCCACTTTGTCAGGACGCAAGCACGAGCAACTCACCGTAGGCTTCGCACTCGAGACTGACGAGGGAATGGCTGCGGCACGCCGCAAGCTCGCTGACAAGAACCTCGATTGGATAGTCCTAAATTCCCTTACAAACCCCATGGCAGGTTTTCAGAAAGACACCAACGCCGTGACACTGATTTCAGCATGGGGCGAGGAGAAGGCCTTGCCGCCGCGCCTCAAGACAGAGATTGCCAAGGAGATGATCGATACCATTTTTCGTTGACACACATATAATGAATATATGACAGCACACGGAAACACACCACCCTCATCACTGCGCGGATTGCTGCTCGCACTGGCAGCCGTTCTGTCTGTCTGCTTGCCAATGGCTGCGCAGGAGCTGAACTGCACCGTGGAGGTGAACTCGTCTCAAATTCAGGGGACTAACAAGTCCGTGTTCGAGTCGTTGCAGACCTCGATAACGGAGTATTTCAACGACCGCAAGTGGACTAACGCCCAGTTCTCAGCCAACGAGAAGATAGAGTGCCGTTTCTATCTGACAGTCAAGACATACGAAGACGACCGCATCAAGGGCGACCTGCAAGTCCAGCTGTCACGCCCGGTGTACAACAGCACATACACGACAACGCTGTTAAACTTCAAGGACACGAAAATAGAGTTTGACTACCGTGACGGCGACCCGCTGGTGTTCTCTGAAAACACTATGGAGAACAACCTCACGGCAATACTCAACTTCTACGCCTATATGTTCCTCGCACTCGATTTCGACAGCTTCTCGCTCATGGGGGGACAGCCCTATTTTGACCGAGCGGCGACTATCGTACAGCTGGCACAGTCGAGCGGTGAGGTGGGCTGGCGTACATTTGAGGACACCAAGAACCGTGCAGCCGTGCTTGCCGCCTTCACCGACCCGAACACACAGGGGATGCGCAGGCTGCTATACAACTACCACCGCAAAGGCCTCGACGAAATGGTAACAAGCCCCGACAAGGGGAGGGCGGTGATAACCGAATCGCTCAACGAAATACAAGAGATATACAAGGTTGCCCCCATGTCCGTTGCTCTCTCCCTGTTCCGCGACAGCAAGCTCGACGAATTGGTCAATGTATACTCCAAAGCTCCCCAGAGCGAGCGCGAGGACGTGTACAACCTATTGCACAACATCTACCCGACGGACAATGACCGTCTCGACAAAATCAAGAACCCTCCCGAAGAGACTCGCTAAGCTGCAAGAGAATAACGAATTAAAGCAATGCTGAAACGTCTGTCAATATCCAACTACGCGCTGATTTCCTCAATAGAAATCACATTCGGCAGCGGGCTGACCATAATCACTGGCGAGACTGGCGCGGGCAAGTCTATTATGATGGGTGCGCTGTCGCTGTTGCTCGGCGGACGCGCCGACACCCGGGTGGTGCGCGACAAGGCCGCAAAGTCAGTCGTCGAAGCAACATTCTCCGCTAATTGCCGTCTGCAACCCCTGTTTGAGGCAAGCCAGCTCGACTGGGACGACGATGAGATCATCATACGCCGCGAGGTTTCATCGACAGGACGCTCAAGGGCATTCGTCAATGACACGCCTGTCAACCTCAAGACGCTCGGCGACATCACCACGTCGCTCATCGACATACACTCGCAGAACAGCAACCTGATGCTCCGCGAGCCGCACCGGCAGCTCGAAATACTCGATGCTCTGGCTGATAACGAGCAGCTGTTAGCTGAATACAAGGCCGCATTCCGACGCTATGTCAAGGTGCGAAACGCCTTGCAGAACGCACGCAACGAAATTGCCGCCAACCGCGAGAACGAGAACTTCCTCCGTTTCCAAGTCAGCCAGCTTGATACGCTCGCCCCTAAGGCTGGCGAACTCGAAACCCTCGAACGGCAGTCAGAAATGCTCGGAGACGCGGAAGAGATTGCAGCCAACCTGTCGCACGCCACGCGGCTGCTCGACAGCGGCGAAAACTCAATAATAACGAAGCTCGCCGAGGTGAGACACACGCTCTCCAAGGTCAACTTCCGTCTGCTCGAAGACAGCGGCGAGGACAGCTCGCTGCTCCAGCGGCTCGAATCGGTATACGTCGAGGCTAAAGACATTGCCCAGACCCTGTTAGGCATGGCAGAGCGCGTGGACAGCAACCCCGCGCAGCTTGCCGCCGTTGAGCAGCGCATGACGGCGATATACGACGCGCTGAAGCGGTACAATGCCGCCGCCGACACGCAGCTGGCCGAAATACACCAGTCGCTCCGTAAGCAGCTCGCCGCACTCGATACCTCCGACACAGACCTGCATGAACTCGAAAGCGAGATGAAGGAGAAGGGTAGAACGCTGCGTGCCGCTGCCGACCGCCTCAGCGATACACGGGTGCGTGCCGCCGAGCGATTTTCCGACCTGCTCACACAGACGGCGCGTCCGCTCGGAATGTCTAACCTGAAGTTCGCCGCCCTCACCTCCAAGGGAAAACTGACTCCCGACGGACAGGACAATGTCGAGTTCCTGTGTTCGTTCAACAAGAACCAGGAGCTGATGCCCGTATCTGCCATAGCCTCCGGGGGCGAGACCTCTCGCCTGATGCTCTCTATAAAAGCTATCATCGCCAGCCATGTCGCTTTGCCCTCGATAATCTTTGACGAGGTGGACACAGGCGTGTCGGGCGACGTGGCTGACAAGATGGGTGCGATGATGCGCGACATGGGGCAGCAAATACAGGTGATAGCCATTACCCACCTGCCGCAGGTGGCAGCCAAGGGGCAGCAACACTACAAGGTGTTCAAGGCGGACGACGAAGAGAAGACCGTCACCAGCATCGCCGCGCTCGACTATGAACAGCGCGTGGCAGAGCTGGCAGTGATGCTTTCAGGCTCGTCCGTAGACCAGGCAGCGGTCATGAACGCCAAATCTCTCCTCGACAAAAGCAACAAGAAATAACACGCATCAATGGATAAAAGTCAATACGTATTCGGCTTGCGAGCCGTCATAGAAGCAATAGAGGCTGGTCGGGACATCGACAAAGTTCTCATACGCAAGGACATGGGCGGCGACCTCGCCCGTGAACTTGCCTCCAAAATCAGCGAGTACGGCGTACCATCGCAGCGCGTGCCGCTCGAAAGGCTAAACCGCATCACGATGAAGAACCATCAGGGCGCAATTGCGTTGCTGTCGCCAGTGACATACTACCGCCTCGACCAGATAGTCCCCGAACTGTTTGACCGTGGCTCTACGCCGCTGATAGTGCTGTTGGACGGTGTGACCGACACCCGCAATTTCGGAGCTATAGCCCGCACGGCCGAGTGCGCCGGCGTTGACGCCATAGTAATCCCCGAGCGCGGCAGCGCGACAGTCACCCCCGACGCTGTCAAGACTTCCGCAGGAGCCTTGCTGCACATACCCGTGTGCCGCGAGCGCAGCCTCGCTGATGCTGTCAGGTATCTGAAGCAGTGCGGCATCAGGGTCATCGGGGCTTCGGAGAAGAGCGGACGGCAGTTCACTGACGAGGACATGACCGTCCCGACAGCAATAGTCATGGGCGCGGAAGACACCGGGCTTTCCAGCGAAGTGTCACGCCTGTGCGACAGCCTGGCCGGCATCCCCATAGTCGGACACATCGCCTCGCTCAACGTCTCCGTAGCAGCCGGCGTGATGATATACGAAGCAGTGCGCCAGCGCCTCGACGGCGGCATGGCTCTCCAGTGACACAATATTCAGGCGCCTGTAGATTGATTTACCCCCTTTCATTTGCAGATTAGCAAGGTTTGAACTAATTTTGCACTGCAACAGGGACAACGCACACCGCAGCGCGTCGCTCCCGGCACAAACACACGAACATAAAGAGTTATGATCAACCGTATTCTCATAAGAGTCAAGGTAGTGCAAACGCTGTACTCTCATCTGCTGGTGGAGAAAGATTTCGCACTCGAACCGCAACCCTCATCTCCCACCAAAGAGAAACGATTTGCATACGCCCTGTATCTGGACTTGCTGATGCTCATGGGGCAGCTTGCAAACGAAATCAGCATACGCGGACGCGGCAACCCGCTCGAAGAGACACGCTTCATCAGGAGCGTAATGGCAGACGACAGAATGCGCTCTCTGAGAATGAAATACTCGGCGCAGCCCTTCCCTTTGCAGACGGCGCTCCCCATACTTGTCGAGAAAGTCAAGGAGTCCACGCTGCTGAAGAATTTCTTGAAACACAGTGATGAAAGCGCCAACAGCGACATCGACATCTGGCGCGACATCTTCAACACATACATCATCAAGGACCCTACTCTGCTGGCGGTAATCTCTCGCCGCGAAAACTATACGCTCCGTGGCGTAGACCGCGCCGCCGAGCTGATGGACTCTACTTTCGTCAACTTCTACTCCTCCAACGGCAACCTGTCGGCGGCGGTGCGAACACTCGAGACAAGCCTCAACGCCTCGCGTGAGCTGTATTTCCGGCTGCTTATGCTTCCCCCTGACCTCGTGCGGCTGCGCGACCGGCAGCTCGACGAGCTGCGGCACAAGTACATCACCACAGAGGAAGACCGCAACCCCAACCTGCGCTTTGTCGAAAACCGCCTTGCCGAGGCACTGGACCAAGACCAGGAAATCAACGCATACCGCAGCGCATACAAACTCTCCTGGATAGAGCAAGACCGTGTCACCCTCACAGCCCTCATGCGAGAGATACTCGCCTCTGACGTGTACCGCGAGTACATGGAACTGCCGGCTTCCGACTTCCACACCGATGCCGAGTTTTGGCGCAATATCTTCAAAAAGGTCATTTTCCGCAGCGAGAACTTCCTCCTCGACATGGAGGACAAGTCTGTATACTGGAATGACGACATGGAAATCATCGGCACGTTCCTGCTCAAGACTCTCAAGCGGTTTGACGACCTGTATGACGTACAGACCGGCCGTGTCACACAGGAGCCGGTGCTCCCCAAATACAAGGACGAGGAGGACGCACGCTTCGGCGCGGAACTGCTCTCGTACGCTCTCAACAACCGGGAGTTGTACCGCAGCTACATCGACCGATACATCGATTCTTCGCAGTGGGACACTGAACGCCTCGCCCTTATGGATGTTGTAATAATGCTGACTGCAATAGCGGAAATCATCAACTTCCAGAAGATTCCCACATCGGTCAGCATCAACGAGTACATCGAGATTGCCAAGTCCTACTCTTCGCCGCGCAACGCCTCGTTCATCCACGGCGTGCTGGGACGGGTTATCGCAGATTTGAGAGCCTCGGGCGAACTGATGAAGGAATGATTCGAGGCAAAAATCAACTGAATATTAACAACTAAACACTGAATAAAATGACTGAACTCAATGCCATTTTACTGCAAGCCAGCAACGGCCAACAAGGCAGCGGTTGGAGCGGCATCCTGATGATTGTCGCAATGATTGTCATCTTCTATTTCTTCATGATCCGCCCGCAGCAGAAACAGCGCAAGAAAATGAAGGAGCAGCGTGAGGCTATGAAGCCCGGCTGCAAGGTCGTCACTGCCGGCGGCATTGTCGGCGTGCTGAAGGAAATGGGCGACAAATTCTTCATGGTCGAGGTTGACAAAGGCGTTACCCTCAAAATAGGGAAGGACTCTATCTATCCCCTCGAGGAGGAAGCTCCCAAGAAGGAGAAGGAACAGCCTCGTTCTCGCAAAGAGCAATCAACAGGCACCAGCAAGGGAGCAACAGCTGACGACTCTGTAGCCGTCCTCGCTGCGTACAACGAGGAGCGAAAAAAGAAAAAAGAAAAAGAGGGCAAGAAGGGCAGCAAGCCTGTCTACACAGAGCCTGAACCCGCCGCTCCCGACTTCATCAAGGACGAGGACGAAGAGGAACGACGCAGAGATTAATCCGACAGGCATAGCCTCATGACCGGCAAGGAGCGCATCGAGCGGCTGCAGAAGTGGTGGAAGATATTCAAGACCTCCCGGGGGTTTCACAATATCCTCCTCTACGGAGTGTTTGTGGCTATCGCTGCGCTTTTCTGGCTCGTCATGGCTCTCAACGACAGCATTGAGGAGACCGTTGACGTGGGCATACGCATTTACAACGTCCCTGACAGCGTGACGTTTATCGACGATCCTCCTGCCGAGATGCGTATCTCGGTCAGCGGCAAAGGGACTTCACTGCTTCAGACATGCCTGTTGCGCCGCCCGACTATCAACATCAACTTCAAGGACTTTGCTGACAAGGGTGTTTTTCGGCTGTCCGCGTCAAGCATGGTCGGGCTGCTCAAGTCCACATTCGGCACTTCAGTCGATATCTCTTCATACTCGTTAGACTCGTTGCGGCTGCAGTACACAACAAGCCCCGGCAGGCGTGTTCCCCTCGTGGTTAACGCAAACGTGTCTGCCGCTGACGGCTTTGTCATCTCCGGCAAGCTGCGGTGCTCTACACCGGCAGTAACTGTCTATTGTGCCTCGCCCGACAATGACACCGTTTCGCGTGTGTATACCGAGAAGTTTGTCAAGCGCGGGCTGGATGCAAGCGAGCAGGTAGAGGTGAAAATCCGTCCTATGCCCGGGCTCAAGGTCGTGCCATCAAAGGTGTCAGTCACAATACCTGTAGAGACACTCGTGAAGAAGAAATCCACGATAGCTGTTAAGGTGATAAACGTGCCTCCGGGCGAAAGCCTGCTCCTGTTCCCTGCCAACGTGGACGTAACATATTTTGTCCCAATGAGCCGGTTCAATGACGCTGACACCGATATCAACGTTGTCGCAGACTATAATGACCTTGCCTCGCACCGCAGCGGCAAGCTGCCAGTGCGGATAGGCACGCACGGCGCAGGATATGTCAACGTGACCCTCCTTACAGACTCCGTAGAATACACCATTGTGAGATGACGAAACAAACCGCACACTGCCCGCTGACACTCATCACTGGAGGCATTGGCTCTGGCAAGAGCGTCGTCTCTCGCATCTGCCGTTTGCGCGGTTATGAGGTTTACGACACGGACTATGAGGCCAAGCGCATCATGGACCATGATGCCAAAATCCGCCATGCAATCACCTCACGGTGGGGCAGTGCCGCCGTTTTCCCGGACGGCTCTCTCAACCGCAAGCACATAGCCTCGGTCATCTTCGCGGACGACCAGGAGAGGCTGTGGCTCAATGCGCTGGTGCATTCTGCTGTCAGGAAAGAACTTGAAGCGAGGATCAGCCTCCGCTCGCAGCGGATGTTTGTCGAGTGCGCCATTCCCGTGACATCCCATATTGTGGACTATTGCGACCGCGTGTGGCTGGTCGATGCCCCAGTGGAAATGCGCATCAGCCGCTGCATGGAGCGCGACGGAGGCTCTGCTGCCCAAATCGAAGCACGCATGCAGTCGCAACAGCACGAGTTTGAGGCGTTGCCTCGCGATATAACCGATGTAATAGCCAACGACGGCTCACAGCCTGTATGCTCTCGCGTAGCCCAGCTGCTGGCGCAATGCCGTCAATCCGAATAGATAATAACAATCAAATACAACATTTTATGCTAAGAGAAATATTGTCGATTACCGGCCGCCCCGGTCTGTTCAAGATCGTATCGCAGGGCAACCGCATGATTATCGTCGAGGATATTACCACCAAAGCACGCTCCGCAGCGCACGAGCGTGACAAAATCGTGTCACTCGGCGACATCGCCATGTACACCGAGGGCGACGACCTCCCCCTCGGTCAGATTTTGCAGCGTCTGTACGATGCTGAGAAAGGGGCGCAGGTTGAGTTCAAGTCATTGGACGGCAACGCGCTGCGCGAGAAATTCGCTGCTATTGTCCCCGACTTTGACCGTGACCGCGTCCATGTGTCTGACATCAAGAAGCTCTTCACATGGTACAACCTCCTCTCAGCAGCCGGTTATGACAAGTTTGTCGAAGACGAACCCGCTGAAACCGAAGAAGAGGCCGAGGAGAAACCGGCAGAATAACAACGCGATACAACATCACGCAACAATAAATGGCGTGCCCGTTTTGAGGGTACGCCATTTGTGTATTCTGACGGGCTGTCTGCCGTGCAGCGTCAGCGGATGAACAGTATCTCGCGGTACTTAGGCAGCGGCCACAGCTCATTGTCTACCATCAGCTCGAGCTTGTCGATGTGGTATCGTATCTGTTCGAGCAGCGGCGCGACCGTGTCATGGTATGCTATCGCCTTCTCGCGCTGGTTGCCTATGCGGTTTGCCACCTTGCGGCGCTCAATCATCTCGTCCGCCATACGCTTGATTGTGGAGATGTGGTCAGACATTTCCTCGATAGAAAGCATGTCCTGACCCGCGATTTTCGCAGCCTTCGGCTTGTCAAACAGCGCGTTGATTTTCGACACATTGTCGAGCAGCAAGTTCTGGTAGCGTATGGCGACAGGAAGAATATGGTTGACGGCAAGGTCGCCCAGTACACGTGACTCTATCTGTATCTTTTTGGTGTACGTCTCCCATTTCACCTCGTTGCGAGCGGCAAGTTCGGTAGGGGATAGGACTGCCGTTCTCGAGAACATATCGATCGATTCAGGGCGCAGGTAGGCATCGAAAATCAGCGGTGCGGAATCCTCCGTGTCCAGCCCACGCCGTGCCGCCTCCTGCTTCCACTCATCGCTATAGCCGTTGCCGTCGAAATGTATGGCAGTGGCCTCGCGTATCAGCGACTTCACCTCGTCGAGCAGGACATCGTTCAAGCCTTCGCCGGCTGCGGTGCGGGCATCCACATGGTCAGCGAAAGTGTTCAGCTGGTCAGCTACGGCGGCATTGATGACAATCATCGCCGACGCATTGTTGGCAGATGACCCCACGGCGCGGAACTCGAACCTGTTGCCCGTGAACGCGAATGGGCTGGTACGGTTGCGGTCAGTGTTGTCACGAGCCAGCAGCGGTATCTGCGCCACGTCTATCGACACCTTCTCCTTGCTGTCAGCCCTCGACAGGATGTCCGACTTGTCATTGGCTATCTCCTCGAGTATCCGCGACAGATGCTCGCCAAGGAACATCGAGATAATCGACGGCGGAGCCTCATTCGCACCCAGGCGGTGTGCGTTGGTCGCGCTCATTATGGAGGCCTTTATGAGCGCGTTGTGTTTGTGGACTGCCGCCATGACATTGGCGATGAAAGTGATGAACTGCAGGTTCGACTCAGGCGACTTGCCCGGCGAGAACAGCATCGTGCCGTTGTCCGTGCCGAGGCTCCAGTTGTTGTGCTTGCCCGAGCCGTTCACGCCGTCAAACGGCTTCTCATGCAGCAGCACACGGAAATTGTGCCGCTGCGCCACCTCGTCCATCAGCGACATCAGCAGCAGGTTATGGTCGTTGGCAAGGTTGGTCTCCTCAAATATCGGCGCAAGCTCAAACTGGTTGGGAGCGACCTCGTTATGGCGCGTCTTGGCCGGAATGCCCAGCTTGTGGCACTCCATTTCCAGATCAAGCATGAACGCCTCAACACGCGCCGGTATAGCCCCGAAATAATGGTCCTCGAGCTGCTGGTTTTTCGCGCTCTCATGTCCCATCAGCGTCCGCCCCGTCAGCACCAAGTCAGGACGCGCAGCAAATATAGCCTCGTCTATCAGGAAATACTCCTGTTCCCAGCCCAGGAAACTCGTCACATGGTTGACGTTAGGATCGAAATAGCGTGCCACCCGCGTAGCCGCGCAGTCGATGCTGTTCAGCGCACGCAGCAGCGGCGTCTTGTAGTCAAGGCTCTCGCCAGTATAGGAGATGAACACCGTCGGAATGCACAGCGTGCCGTCAAGGATGAACGCCGGCGACGAAATGTCCCACGCCGAATAGCCGCGAGCCTCGAAAGTGTTGCGTATGCCGCCGTTAGGGAAGCTCGAAGCGTCAGGCTCCTGCTGCACCAGCATCTTGCCGCTGAAACGCTCGATAACTCCCCCCTTGCCGTCATGCTCGATGAAAGCGTCATGCTTCTCCGCCGTCCCCCCCGTCAGCGGGTGAAACCAGTGGGTATAGTGACGCGCGCCGCAGTCGATAGCCCACCGCTTCATGCCGTCAGCAACGACATCGGCAGTTTCGCGGGACAGGGGAGTCTTGTTGTCGATAGCCGAGACCAGTTCCGCGAAAGTCTTGCCCGGGAGGTACTCAAACATCTTGCGGCGGTCAAAGACGAACATGCCGTAGATTTTCTCCGGCCGCGTATCGCAGTCGGCAGTCCGCACCGGCTTGTGCGAATATGCCTGCTCGATACACTTGAAACGTAGTGTAGACATAGTAGGAAGATTTTTACCTGTTACGCAGGATGCGTTTATGCATCCGCACTGCAAAATTACTCATTTTCGCCGTAAATCCCAACTCTGTTTCCAGCTCCCTCGCCAATAGCCACCTGAGTTTCTCTTCCTAAGAGAAATACATTGCCCTGCAAAATTAGTGCATCTATTTGAATTTCACAAGATTTGAGCCGTAATTCAGACAGATTTTTCTTCCGCAAACGGAGGTGAAATTACACTTCTATTTGTATGTCTTCAAAAAACAATCCTGCAATATTCAGTCAATCAGCGATCTCAGTTGATGAATTTCTCTTAGGAAGAGAAGCACACGTTAACCTCACTGCCATGAGTACTAAGTTCTTCAATAACACGCCGTCCAATACCCTGTTCGCGAAACTGAAGGGTATTGCAACTGAGATGGCTGGGTTCGACAGATTTTTGGCTGTCGTTGGCTTTTTCCGCTCTTCTGGCTATTTCAAGTTGCGCAAAGAACTGGGAGACATTTCCGACATCCGGATACTTATAGGCATCAACGTTGACGATATTTTCAGGAAACACAATCTGGGATGGGAGATGCTGGATGGCCCTGAAAAGGCGAAACAGGTATACAGTGAAGAATTTAAGCAGGACATCATTGACGCTAATTATAGCAAGGATATCGAAGAGGGCATAATCCAGCTTTGTGAAGACCTGGCTGACGGTCGCTTGCAACTTCGGCTGCATCCTTCCAAAAACCTCCATGCAAAGTTCTATTTGTGTCTTCCTAAAAAACATACGCCGAATTCGGATGGGTGGGTCATAATGGGTTCATCTAATATTTCGGATTCCGGCCTTGGCACAGGAAAAGCTCCAAGGTACGAACTCAACGTGGCAATGAAGGATTATGAGGATGTGCATTTTTGTCATAATGAGTTTGAGACCTTATGTAAAGAAGCTGTTCAATTAAAACTCGATGATGTAGAGAAGTACAAGCAGCATACTTATTTAGGCTATCAGCCTACACCATACGAAATATACATCAAAGTCCTTATTGAGGCATTCGGAGACCAAGTAGAGGACGATTTTACGATACAGCTCCCCGATGGCGTGAAAGAGCTGAAGTACCAGAAAGATGCTGTTATCCAAGGCTATCAAATGCTTATGCAGCACAACGGTCTCTTCCTTTCAGATGTTGTGGGTCTCGGCAAAACCATGATTGCCACAATGATTGCCAAGCGTTTCATAGAAGCAAACGGCAGGAATACCAAGATTCTCGTCGTCTTCCCGCCTGCACTTGAAAGCAACTGGAAAGACACGTTCAAGCTGTTCGGCATCAACCGCAAGGCTCAATTCATAACAAACGGCAGTCTCTCGAAGGTTCTTGAGGGTCAAGACAATTATTGGGACAAAGAGGATTATGACCTTGTCATTGTCGATGAAGCACATCAATTTCGTACTGACACATCTGAGCGATATAACGAGCTGCAGAAGATTTGCAAGGCTTCATGTGCCAATATGGGACTGTTGAAGTCTTCTCGAAAGAAGGTGATGCTACTCTCTGCGACACCACTTAACAACCGTCCAGAGGATTTGCAGAACCAGTTGTTGCTGTTTCAAGATGCCCAGCGTTGCACGATAGACGGAGTCTCCAATCTGAAGCTGTTCTTTGCGCCGCTGATAAAAGAATACAATAGGTTGATGCGAGAGCGTGAGACTCGTGATGTGAGCAATGATGTTGACAGCATATACGAGGCTATACGCAACAAGGTGATTGACAAAGTAACTATTCGCCGCACTCGCAACAATATCCTCAATGACCCGGACTATAAGCACGACCTCACCGTTCAGGGCATTGTATTTCCCAAAATTCTCCCTCCGAATGACCTGACATACAAGTTGTCAGACTCATTGAACTATATGTTCTATTCGACACTGACCGCGCTGACTGACAAGGTTGCTCCGTCACACCTCACATACGCCCGGTATCGTGCAATAGAGTTTCTCAAGCCTGAATTGCGGGCAAGGTACAGGAACGCAGTTCACATTGCACAGAGCCTTGCCGACATCTATCGTGTCCACATGGTAAAACGGCTCGAAAGCAGCTTTTATGCCTTCAAGAAATCGCTGCAAACCCTTCTGCGCATAACCTCGGACATGATCAAGATGTTTGAGGAGGACAAGGTGATTATTGCACCTGACTTAAACATCAAAGGTCTTCAGGCCAGAGGCATGGAGCTTGACGAAATGCTCGATTATGTGTGCGAACATGGTTACTCAAAGAGTGATGTGCTGTATCGTGCCGAAGATTTCGACCCCAAATTCCTTGAGATGCTCAAAAGCGACCAAACTTTACTGAAATATCTGAACGACAGATGGTCAGAGCAAAAAGAGGATCCGAAACTGGAGCTATTCGTTGAGCGTCTTGACACATTTATTTCCAACGACATAAACCCGACAGGTAAATTAGTCGTGTTTTCCGAAAGCGTTGATACTGTCAACTACCTGTACGGTCATCTCACGGAAACACTTGGGCGTAAAGACGTTATCCGCGTAACAGCTGCAAACCGCAACGAGGTCTTCAATCGGGTAAAAGCCAATTTTGACGCCAACGTACCTCAAAAGGAACAAAAGGACGATTATTCAATAGTCATTACCTCTGACGTGCTCGCGGAAGGTGTCAACCTTCACCGCGCCAACGTCATAGTCAATTACGACTCGCCATGGAACGCTTCACGCCTTATGCAGCGCATCGGCCGTGTGAATCGAATTGGATCAGTTGCAGAGAATGTATACAACTATATGTTCTACCCATCGTCGCAAGGCGACAAGGAGATTAGGCTGTACAAGAATGCACTTATAAAGCTCCAGGGTTTCCACTCTGCATTTGGTGAGGACGCGCAGATCTATTCGCGTGAGGAAATCGTCAAGGAGTTCCGCCTTTTCGATTCCAATGTCCGCGATACTGTTGACAAGAAAATTGCACTGCTCCGCGAACTGCGCGATCTGTATTCCAACGACCGGGAACTATATCACAAAATCAAGGCATTGCCCCTGAAGAGCCGCGTAATACGTGAGACTGGCAAACACTCGGGCAAGACGGTCGTGTTTGTTTCCTCGCGCATTAAGACCGAGTTTTATCTCGTAAATGACAGTCGCGCCAAAATTGTTGACTTGCTCGAAGCGGTCAAATATCTCAAGGCTAAGCCGGAAGAACAGCCAGTGCCGATAGAGAATGCTGGTATGCACTTCAAGCATGTGAACTGCGCACTGGAGGGTTTCCGTCAGGAACTCCAAGACCAGACGGACGCTGGCTCGATTAAAACAGTCAACCTTGACAAAACTGCCCAGACCGCAGATAAATTTCTCCGAAGCATCAGACAGGTTTGCCAAGATGACATCCTGAAGAGGAACTGCAACGTCTTGCGGGACTATATCAAAGAGGGTACATTCTCCAAGCTGCCGCGTGTGCTCCAGACGCTCTCAAAAGAGTATAAGAACGACAGACAAAAAATCCGTGACGAAGAGTACACGCTCCAGCAGCGCATCGCTGGGCTTGTCGAAGAATATCACCATTCAGAGACGGAATCCAAAGAGGATACACGCCCTGGCACTCCTAAAATTATCATTTCCGAAACCTTCATCTAACTATAGCCATGTCCGAATATACAGCCGAAGAACTGCGCAGGGTTTTCCAGAAGCCTTTCAACCGCGATACTTGGAAAGTCATTCTTCACAACCTGTTTGGCGCGACCCAGTTGCGAACTCAGAGTGAGCCGATCCCCGATTGCGCCGAAGCGGAAAAGGGCTATTACTTGGGTGCTATAGACACTTCTGATAAATACCGTATCGGATTGTTCTATTATGAGATTACGAATGCATCGGTTGCACACAGGAAAGTCGGACTGCGCAACTTGGTCCGTAAATTCATCAATCAGACTTGGGGCGAATTTGATGCCGCCATCGTTGTTTTCAACGACAAAAAAGAGTGGAGGCTGTCATTCATCTGTGACATCAAGGATGTTGCAACAGCCCCGCGCCGCTTTACCTTCGTATTCGGGGAGCACGATAACTATTACCGCACTCCAATTGAGCGATTTGCCAATCTCCAGAGGCAGGAACGCTCATTCAAGAACATACGTGAGGCTTTCTCCGTAGAGGCTCTCAGCGACGACTTCTTCAACAGATACCGCGAATTGTATGCTGATTTTGTGCAGTACATCACCGGGAAACGGTATGTCAAGCAGGGCAGCGAATGGAAAGAACAAAAAATCGCTGACGCAAATGACCAGCTTGCCAGCACATTTGACAATGACGAAAAACTCGTGCGTGACTACATCAAGAAGATGTTCGGCCGCATCGTGTTCCTTTACTTTCTGCAGCGCAAGGGGTGGCTAAACGGAAACCGCAACTACATGCACGACCTTTTCGCCAATTCCGACAAGAAGGATGATTTCCTTGACGGAGTTCTTGAGCCGCTGTTCTTCGAGGTTCTGAACACTGACAAGCCTTATCGCACAGTAGCTGCACAGGCTCTGCCGGGGAGCGATAACATACCATACCTTAACGGCGGTCTGTTCGAGCGAGATGACGTTGACCCGAAACTGTGCAAATTCCCGGCAGAATTTTTCGAGAAACTGTTTGGCTTCCTTGACAGTTACAATTTCACTATTGACGAGAATGAGGCTGATGACGCGGAGGTCGGCATTGACCCGGAAATGCTCGGACGGATTTTCGAGAACTTGCTGGAAGACAACAAAGACAAAGGCACATATTATACCCCCAAAGAGATTGTCGCATATATGTGCCGCGAGTCAATAATCGCTTACCTGAAAACTACCCTGCCAAGGGTCGCTGAGGAGCCTGTTAGAAAACTTGTTGAGCGATATGATGCTGCAGATTTGAACGAGAAGGAAATGCGTGAAATTCGCAGGAAACTCCAAGCAGTGAAAATATGTGACCCCGCAATCGGCTCTGGCGCATTCCCGATGGGCTTGGTAAACCTGCTCTCCAAACTTTATGTAGCCATGAAAGCGGACACAGACACCAAGAAGATGAAACGTCACATCATGGAGCAAAACATATATGGTGTTGACATAGATCGTGGAGCTGTCGATATTGCACGTCTTCGTTTTTGGCTCGCGATGATTGTAGAGGAAACAGAACCAATGCCTTTGCCCAACCTCCACTTCAAAATCATGCAAGGCAACTCTCTGCTTGAGAGTTATGATGGCATTGATCTGAGCGACTTGACAAAAACTAATGTAAACCGAACACTTTTCGATTCGGATGACTCTGAGCGTGAGAGACTTGTTTCAAGCCTGAAGTCATATTATAAGAATACAGACCACCAGAACCGGGCAAAGCTGTTCAATGAAATAATCAACAATGTCCGTCGTCAGCTCTATGACAAGCAGGTGACTGTCCCGACTGGTTTTGACCTGTCTGCAAACAGCAAGTTCTTCCTTTGGCACACCTGGTTCACTGATGTATTTGCCGACGGCGGCTTCGACATTGTCATCGGCAATCCTCCCTACATCCAACTGCAAAGGTCAACTGGAATAAAGGGGTGGGATAAGAAAGGCCGTGAGTATGATATGAAATTTGGCGATCTGTATGTCAATTCCAATTATAAAACATTCGCGAAAACTGGCGACATCTACTGTCTGTTCTACGAGCTTGGCGACAAGATTCTTAAGGAGAAAGGCCATCTGTGCTACATCACCTCCAACAAATGGATGCGTGCTCGTTATGGAGAAGCATTGCGAAAATACTTTGCCATCGTCACCAATCCCGAACTGCTGATTGATTTTGCAGGTATACAGATATTTGACAACGTCACCGTTGACACGAATATTCTGCTATACTCCAAAAACAATAACCGCCACGAGACTCTTTGTGCATCAGGCACCAAGGCTGATAAGCATAGTGTCTTGAAAAATTTGAGCGATTTCGTGCGGCTC
>DHKE01000086.1 GCA_002404675.1 Porphyromonadaceae bacterium UBA4702
CGTACAAGCTATTTTCGGCAACAGCGGTCATTTCGGGAGTGGCAAACCCTCCTGTTGACATTGTCGAAAGCCCGAAGCAGAATGCATCAAAGAAATTCATGTCTGAAAACGACAAAAAGACCACTACCGCAATAGTAAGGCACAGGTATACAAGCCACAGGCTCTTGGCGGTGTTGCTGACACGCGGGCGCAGCTTGTCCTGCGTGATGCCTGTCACTTCAGCATTGAACAGCTGTATGCCCCCCTGATAGTTGAGCATCGGCACAACCGCCAGGGTGAACAGAATTATTCCCATGCCGCCAATCCACTGTATCACGCTTCGCCATATCAGTATGCCGTGCGAAACCTCTTGGGAGAAGTCGAGCAGCGACGCCCCGGTGGTGGTGAACCCGCTCATGGTTTCGAAGAACGCATCCGTGAGCGTCATGTGGGGGCTGCAGATCATGAACGGCACAAGCCCAAACAACGACAGAACTACCCATGTAAGTCCGGTGAGCAGAATCGCCTCACGTTTGCGCATCTCTCGGTTGCGCGGACGCAGCCTGACCAGCACCCCGCCTGCCAAGAGCATTATGCCGCAGCTGATGAGCAGTTGAAGCACATCGCTTTCGGCATAGCACAGGCTGACAACGATAGGTATCACCATAAACGCAGCCTCTATAAGGAGCAGGAACCCCAGCACCTTTAACAGCATCTTGAAGTTTATGAATGAATATTTTACAAGCATCGCCGCACTATTTGTATGTTCACTGTGTCAGAGGAACCATTTTTCTATCTTGTGTATGAACCCATGCAGACAGAAAACTACCACATAGTCACCCTCCTGTATGTGGGTATCGCCGTTGATGAGGTAGCACTTGCCGTCACGCACCATTGCTGCGAGTGTCATCTCTCGTGGCAGGTTGAGCCGCTTGACAGGCTCGCGTGTTATACGGGCGTTGGGCTGCACTTGCAGCTCTGCGGCATCGGCATTGGCAAGCGACAGGCACTTGGCGTTCTGTTCGTCTGCATCGAGCAGGAACTGGAATATATAGCTCGAAGCTTGCAGCTTCTTATTGATAGTCGTGCCGATGTTCAGGTTTTCGGCAAGGCTGATGAACTGCAGGTTTTCCACGTCTGCAATCGTCTTCGGCACGCCGAACTCCTTGGCGGTCAGGCAAGCGAGGATGTTTGTTTCAGACGACTCCGTGAGAGCGAGAAAAGCATCATATTGGTACATGTTGTTTTCCTTCAGCACATCCACGTCGCGGCCGTCGCCGCAGACTATCTCGCAGTCAGGCAGCTGTGTCGCCATCCACTCGCAATGCTCGCGGTTGAGGTCAATTATCTTGATATGGAACTTGTCATGATACTGCAAAGCGAAGCGTACAGCAATAGGACTTCCGCCCATGATCATGAGCCTCTTGATGGCGCGTTTGGTCTTGCCGCAAAGTGTGCGTACCTGTTCGACAAACGGAGGCGTGGTGATGAAATACAACATGTCGCCAGCGAGTATCTCGTCATTGCCTCGAGGCACGATAGTCTCGTTGTTGCGCTTTATCGCCACTATATGGAAATTGTGTATGTCTCCGGGGAGGTTGCACAGTTTCAGTCCAACGAGTTGGCAGTTGGTGCGAAGCCTTACGCCAATGAGCAGCAGCTCGCCGTCATGGAGTTCACCCCAGTACCGTGCCCAGTTGTGTTGCAGCGACTTGTAGATTTCCTTGGCGGCAAGAAACTCAGGGTAGATGAGCACGTCCACGCCAATCTGCTTCAGCACAGACTTGTTGTGCGGAGCAAGAAACTCCGCATTGTCGATACGGGCAACAGTCTTGCCAGCCCCGAGTTTCTTGGCTATGGAACATGCTGTTATGTTGCGAGTTTCGTAAGGCGTTACTGCAATGTACAGGTCAGTGTCGGCAATACCCATGTCTCGCATCGTCTCGAGCGATGACGTGGATCCGTTCCACGTCATCAGGTTGTAGTTCGAGTCGATAATGTCAAGCTGCTGTTGATTGCTGTCTATCAGGATTATGTCCTGATTCTCATTTGACAGCATCTTGGCAAGGTGTGTTCCCACCTCACCTGCACCTGCAATGATAATCTTCATTTCTTCAATCCGTTAACACGTTCCACAGCCTCTACGATGCCCTGCACGTCATAGCCGCACATACGTTTGAGCTGCGCAACTGTGGCATGATGAACCCAATTGTCCCCTACGCCCAACATTTCAACGTCCATTGAGAGGCAGTGTTCATCAACATAACGGTGGACAGCCGCGCCGAGACCTCCGTTAATTGCGCCGTCCTCAACAGTTATGATGTGCCGGTGAGCAGGAGCAAGACCGTCTATCAGTGCCGTGTCGAGCGGTTTGAGCCATATCATGTCGTATACGTCAATAGCGATGCCCTTGGCAGCGAGCTGTTCGCGAGCCTTGACGGCATCGTTGCCAGCAGGGCCTATTGTCAGTACCGCAATCTCAGCGTTGCCGTCGCCAGCCACAAGCCGCCCTTTTCCAGGCTCTATCTCCTTCATGGGAGTCTTCCAGTCTGGAGTTGTGGCAGCTCCACGCGGGTATCGTATGGCGATAGGTCCGTCCTGCCGCAGTGAGGTGTACATGAGGTTGCGCAGCGTGCGCTCGTTCATCGGCGAGGCTATCTTAATGCCTGGGATGCAGCTGAGGTAGCAAAGGTCAAAGAGGCCGTGGTGTGTCACACCGTCCTCTCCCACCACACCAGCGCGGTCTATGCAGAAAGTTACAGGCAGCCCTTGCAGGCACACATCGTGGATTATGTTGTCGTATGCGCGTTGCAGAAACGAGGAATATATCGCCACAAATGGGCGTTTGCCGGCAGCAGCGAGGCCTCCGGCGAAAGTCACGGCATGACCTTCCGAAATACCCACGTCGAAAGCGCGTTTGGGGTATTTGGCAAGCAGTTCTGACATTGAAGTACCTGACGGCATCGCAGCAGTGATGCCCATTACGCGATCATCTGCGTCAGCCAGTTCCACGAGCGTCTTGCCGAATACCTGTTGCCACAGCAAGGGAGCGTCAGCGCCGCTTTTCTTGAGCCGCTCTCCGGTTTCCGGATTGAACTTGCCAGGAGCGTGCCACACGGCAGGGTTCTTCTCCGCCTCGGCAAAGCCTTTGCCCTTGACAGTGCGTATATGCAGCAAGCGTGGGCCTTCCATATCCTTTATTTCGCGCAATACGCGCACCAACCGGGGTATGTCATGACCGTTTATCGGGCCGAAATAGCGTATGTTGAGGCCCTCGAATATGTTCTGCTGCTTTGAGATGAATGCTTTGAGCGAATTGTTGAGCCGCAGCAGCCTGCCGCGCCCGCGCTCCTTGACCACCCCTGCCTTGCGCAGCATCGTGTACAGCTTGTAACGCCAACGGTTGTAGCCTGGCGAAGTGGTCAGCTCAGTGAGGTAGCGGTGCAACGCCCCGACATTGTCATCGATGCTCATGTCATTGTCGTTGAGTATGATGAGCAGGTTGTTCGGGTTGTTTGACGCATTGTTCAGTCCCTCGAAAGCGAGGCCTCCGCTGATAGAAGCATCCCCTATTACAGCGACTGTCTTGCGGTCTTCGTTGCCGGGGGTGTTCATGTCGGCTATCGCCATGCCGAGAGCTGCCGAGATTGAGTTGCTGGCGTGACCGGCCATGAACGTGTCATACTCGCTCTCGTTGGGGTTGGGGAAGCCGCTCAGTCCGTTGAGAGTGCGGAGGGTGTCGAAGCGGTCGCGTCTGCCGGTCAGCAGCTTGTGCGCATACGCCTGATGCCCCACATCCCATACAATGCGGTCACGCGGCGTATCGAACACATAGTGCAATGCCACTGTGAGGTCAACTGCGCCCATGCTTGACGCGAAATGCCCGGGATTGACCGCGAGCGTGTTGACTATCTTGTCACGCAGGTCGACAGCGACTGCGT
The DNA here is from genome assembly GCA_002404675.1 of Porphyromonadaceae bacterium UBA4702. Classification (GTDB taxonomy): domain Bacteria; phylum Bacteroidota; class Bacteroidia; order Bacteroidales; family Muribaculaceae; genus Lepagella. Next base: position 3,921 of record DHKE01000086.1, read on the forward strand.
CAAGAGCCTCTACTGGCAATTTGCGCAATTCCTCCGGAGAGTTTATCTCCGGCACGTCAGTGCTGCCGACAACTTCGTTATTTGTCATTCCGTATATACTTTTTCCACAGAGGGACAAATACTATTATCCCTGACATAATGATTATGAGCAGGTTGACAAGGGTAATGCCGAGTGATGCCAATGCGTACCACGCCAGCCACAGCCAGACGGCTGCCAGCACGGCTATCCCTATTTTCTTGCCCATGTTCATTGCAAATGCGAAATTAGCAAATATTCCCCATACCGCAAAGAGCATCGCCGTGCATTTTTCGGTTGCCTGCACTTGGTGACAGGTGTGATTTTGATTACCTTTGCACAAACTTTTGGAAGAATGAAGATAGCAATAATTGGCACTGGATACGTCGGCCTCGTTTCAGGGACTTGCTTTGCCGATATGGGCATAGACGTGACGTGCATAGACATAGACAGCAACAAGATCGCAGCCCTGCGACGAGGCGTTGTGCCTATCTACGAGCCAGGCCTTGACGATATGGTCAAGCGCAACCACCAGTCTGGAAGGCTGAAATTCACGACAGATCTGGCTTCTGTAATTGACAACGTGGAGGTCATATTCATTGCCGTCGGCACTCCCCCCGACGAAGACGGCAGTGCTGACCTGCACTATGTGCTTGACGTGGCTCGCAACATCGGGCGGCTTATGAGCCGCTATGTGCTTATCGTCACAAAAAGCACTGTGCCAGTCGGAACTGCAAAGCTGATACGCTCTGCCGTTTCAGAGGAACTTGCCAAGCGCGGCGCTGACATTGACTTTGACATCGCCTCCAACCCAGAGTTCCTCAAGGAGGGAGCGGCGATAAAGGATTTCATGAGCCCGGATCGTGTAGTGGTAGGCACTGACTCGGAACGTGCTGCCAATCTGATGAAGAAGCTCTATCGTCCGTTCCTTGTCTCCTCAGACCGGATGCTGTTTACCGACATACCTTCGTCCGAGATGATAAAGTATGCCGCCAATGCCATGCTTGCAACACGCATTTCATTCATGAACGACATNNTGCCATCAAGGACTTCATGAGTCCGGACAGGGTTGTGATAGGCGTGGAGAATGAACGTGCAGAAAAGATAATGAGACGTCTCTACAAGCCGTTCATCGTCGTGAATGACCGCATATTGGTTACGGATATAGCATCCTCGGAGATGATAAAGTACGCGTCCAACGCGATGCTCGCGACCCGCATTTCATTCATGAACGACATCGCCAACCTGTGCGACCTCGTAGGGGCAAATGTCAACATGGTACGCAAGGGTATCGGTGCAGACCACCGCATAGGCACGAAATTCCTATACCCCGGCTGCGGCTACGGCGGGTCGTGCTTCCCCAAGGACGTAAAAGCTATCATCAGGACGGCGCAACAGCTCGGCTACGACATGAAGGTGCTTTCGGCTGTCGAGGAAGTAAACGAGCAGCAAAAGTCCTTGTTGTTCAAAAAACTCGAACGCCATTACAAGTCGGAGCTGAAGGGAAAGACGGTTGCCGTATGGGGACTTGCCTTCAAACCGGAAACCGACGATATGCGTGAAGCCCCGGCTCTTACCATAATTGACTTGCTCTCACGCGCCGGAGCAGTGGTCAAAGTCTACGACCCTATAGCAATGGACGAGTGCCGACGCCGCATCGGCGACAGAGTGACATACTGCAAGAGTATGTATGACGCGGTTATCGATGCCGACGCACTTATGCTCCTCACGGAGTGGAAGGAGTTTCGTATGCCCTCATGGCAGACAATTGCCAAGACCATGCGTTCTCCTCTTGTATTAGACGGCAGAAACATATACGACCGCGCAGAACTGGAGGGCGAAGGATTTACATACTACGCACTCGGCAAATGACAACTGTAAATGAAACAACTATGAACGACCGTGTATTGCTCTGCCTGTGCCACATGTCGGGCAGGGAAACCGAATATGTCAAGCAAGCATTTGACGACAACTGGGTCGTGCCTCTCGGCCCCAACGTTGACGGATTTGAGGAGGATTTGCGGCAATTCATCGACAACAGCTGCCATGTGGCGGCTTTGAGTGCCGGCACTGCCGCCATACATCTCGGACTGGTGCTGCTCGGCGTAGGGCGCGATGATGAGGTAATATGCCAGTCGATGACGTTTTCTGCCTCTGCCAATCCGATATCCTATGTAGGAGCAAAACCGGTATTCGTTGACAGCGAGCCTGACACGTGGAATATGTCGCCCGCACTGCTCGAAAAGGCCATCATCGACCGCAAGAAAGCAACAGGGCGTTACCCGAAAGCTGTCATCGCCGTTGACCTCTACGGTATGCCGGCACGCTGGGACGAAATCAACGCCATTGCCTCACGCTACGGCATACCAGTACTCGAAGATGCTGCTGAAGCGCTCGGCTCGTCATACCGAGGACGCAAGTGCTCCACATTCGGCGAAATGGGCGCGCTCTCGTTCAACGGCAACAAGATGATTACCACCTCTGGAGGGGGCGCTCTCGTGTGCCACAGCGAGGAGATGAAGAAACGGGCGGTGTTTCTCGCCACACAGGCCCGAGAGCCGTTTCCATGGTATCAGCATGAGACTATCGGCTACAATTACCGGCTGAGCAACATCTGCGCCGGCATTGGTCGCGGACAGATGCACATCCTCAACGAGCACATTGCCCACCACCGCATGGTTCATGCTCGCTATGCCGAGTTGCTCAAGGACATACCGGGCATCTCGCTGCACTCCAATCCTGACGGCGATTTCGACTCCAACTACTGGCTGTGCAATATCCTTATCGACAGCGACATAACCGGGTTTACCCCAGAACAGCTGCGCATTGCACTGGGAGATGCCAATATCGAGAGCCGCCTGCTGTGGAAGCCGATGCACATGCAACCGGTGTTTGCTGGTGCACCTGCTTATACTGACGGCACTTCTGAACGTCTGTTTGCTTCGGGGCTATGCATACCGGCCGGTCCGTATGTCGGACTGCCTGAGATAGACCGCATCGTAGATGTGATATGCAAACTGCATTGTTATGACAAATGGTAATCAACAATATATGAAACAGTTGCGCTTAGCATTGATTGTTATTGCATCAATGCTTTTCGCCGTTGCCTGCACAGGCAACAAGTCAGGCAAAGCTGGCGCAGACAGTGACAAGGCAGACAGTGACAAGAATGTGATGCAGTATGCCAAAATGCTGCGGATGTATGACCATAACGGCTACACTGTGGCTGAAATACTCTCGCCGCAGGATTCCACCAAGGTGACTTCACGCTTCATTCTTCTGTCCGATGGTACTGAAAAGCCTGCAGCCGACAAATCGGCACAGGTCATCATTGTACCTGTAAAATCTGCTGTGGTATACTCCTCAGTACACGCTGCTGCAATGAGCGAGTTGGGGCAGTCCGGGTGTGTCAAGGGTGTCGCCGATGCCTCTTATTTCAAGTTGCCCTTTATCCTCAACGGCATTGACAACGGAATCATTGCCGACATAGGCCCTTCAACCTCTCCCTCAACGGAGAAAATCATCGATCTCAATCCACAAGCCATAATCGTCAACCAATACGAAGGTGCGGACCTTAAGGGCGTTGACCGCCTCGGCATACCGGTGATACAAATGGCAGAAAATCTCGAGAACTCGCCTTTGGGACGTGCTGAATGGATTAAGTTTATCGGCGCACTCACGGGTGAGCGTGCGAAAGCAGACTCGATATTCGCAGCTGTTGAAAAGCATTATACTGACTTGTGCGGACAGGTTGCCGTAAGCAGCAACCGCCCCAAGGTGCTTACGGAGAATATGTATCAAGGTGTATGGTACGTCTCTGGCGGAGCAAGTTACAAAGCCCGCATGATAGCCGATGCCGGAGGCATTTACCCGTGGGCTGACGACAAATCCACCGGGTCTGTCAACCTTTCATACGAGCAGGTGCTTGACCGCGCCCAGGATGCAGACTACTGGTTGCTTCAGGTTTTCGGCGAGGAGCTGTCACGTGAATCCCTGCTGAAAATGGATCCGCGATACGCATCATTCCTGGCTGTTGACAAGGGTGGCGTGTACTATTGCGACACACAGGCGACATTCATCTTTGAGGAAACGCCCTTCCACCCTGACCGCCTTCTGGAGGACTATATTGCCATTTTCTCCGGCAGGACAGGCAATCTGCACTATTTCAAGCCAATGACACGCTAATGACAGACGGTGGCAGGACATCACGCAGGACACTGTTCATCATCCTCTTTGCAGCTGCAGCGGCGGTTCTTTTCGCCGCTATGCTGTATTGCGGCGCAGTGTCCATACCAGCCTCAGAAGTTACTGCTGTAATAACCGGTCAGGACACTAGCAAGGAGGCGTGGCGTACTATCGTCCTCGAGTCGCGCTTGCCCATGGCATTGACCGCCGCAGTCGCCGGTGCAGCCTTGTCTGTTGCCGGGCTTATGCTTCAGACCGTCTTCCGCAACCCCCTTGCAGGTCCTTCTATACTAGGCATCTCTACAGGAGCGTCGCTTGGGGTGGCTATAGTGCTGCTCTGTGCTGCGTCGCTGCCAGCAATACATGAGGCTGCTGGCACATTCGGGGTCATCGGGGGGGCGTTGGCTGGCGCGGTTGCTGTCCTCGCCATTCTCTCGTTATTCTCATCGATGTTGCGTAGCCCCCTGTCGCTGCTCATCGTCGGCATAATGGTCAGCTACCTGACCTCTTCAGTCATCTCGCTGCTCAACTTTTTCGCGCCGGCAGAGAGCGTGCGTTCATTCGTAGTATGGGGATTGGGCAGCTATTCTGGCACAGACCTTCGGACATCGCTCATACTCGCTCTCGCTGTTGTGTTGCCGCTTGCAGCCACAGTCTTATATGCCAAGCCGCTCAACGCCATGCTCCTTGGCGACAGATACCTTGCCTCAATGGGATACCGCGTCACACGGTTGCGCACAGCTGTTCTGTTGCTCTCTGGCATCATTACCGCCGTTGTCACAGCCTACTGCGGCCCTATCGGGTTCATCGGGCTGATAGTGCCTCACGTATGCCGAATGGCTTTTGCCACCTCAAATCATTTCACGCTCATACCTGCGTGTCTGGTTGTCGGTGCAGCCGTTTCGCTTCTGTGCGCCCTCGTGAGTGTGCTGCCCTCGCACAACGGGGTGATACCTATCAATGCCATCACCCCCATTGCCGGTGTCCCCGTAATCATTTACATAATGGTCAATGCCCGACGGCTAAAATACTTCAACTGATGCAGACGACACCTGTCATACAAGCGCATGGTCTCTCCGTAGGCTACCGCAGCAAGGCGATACTCGAACATCTCGACTTTTCGCTGATGCCCGGGCAGATAGTTGCCCTCGTCGGCAAGAACGGTATCGGCAAATCTACGCTGATACGCACGCTCACCTCCGAGCTGCCTCCGATCGCAGGACAGGTGACACTCGCCGGAAAACCGCTATCCTCTTGGACTCGCCGACAGCTTGCCTCAATGGTTGCCGTTGTCACCACTGACCCGTTGCAGGTAGGAGCACTTACTGTGCGCGAACTCGTGAGCCTCGGCCGCGACCCGCACACAGGGCCGCTCGGAAGGCTTGGAGATGAAGACAGAGCAGCCGTAGACAGGGCGATGCGGCAAGTCGGCATAGAGTACAAGAGCGACGAGTATGTCGCTTGCCTGTCCGACGGCGAGCGGCAGAAAGCGCTCATTGCGCGAGCATTGGCACAGGACACACAGGTCATCATTCTTGACGAGCCGTTCTCTTTCCTCGACGTGTCGGCTCGCATCGAGATACTCCGCCTCGTCACCGACCTCTGCCACCGCAGTGGCCGTGCTATCCTGTTCAGTTCGCACGACATAGCCCAGGCTCTGCGCATGACGGACATGATATGGATGCTCACCACAGACCGCCGCTTCATCACTGGCACGCCGCAGGAAATCATCCGCAGAGGCGACATCGACCGCCTATTTGACACACCAGGCATTGCCTTCGACCCCACGCAAAACGACTTCATCTCCTCTCCCGATAAATAACACTGCCATGGCACAGCTTTCATTCCAGCAATTCCTCCTCCGCCAACCCTCATACCCCGAGCAGCAGCCCACAGACCGATATTACTATGACCTGTGCTGCCGCCTCATAGACGCTGCTGTGCAGTCGCGGTTGCTCGAAACGTACCACCCCTCCGTCATCGAACGCGCTTGTCTCGCGTTGACTGGCTATTATCAGGACGTTATATGCGATGCAGGGCTGTGGCGTTCTTTCATCGACCGCAACCGCGCCATGTATAGGCGCACGCTCCCCTTCTACGAGGTCGGCGACGACTATATGGACTATGAGCTGAACTTCGTTGACGTGCAGTTCATGCTATGGTATGCCACCTCGATGTACTCAGACAAGCAGCGGCGCACCTATCCGCTGGACTGCAATATCCGTCAGCTCGCGCAGATGCTCTACGAAATACTCGAAAGCGAATACGACAACGCCCCCATGCCCGAAGGATATGTGTTCGGGCGAGAACTCGAGATGCACGACCCGGGCGATCAGGAAACGCTCTTATCTCTCGGCAACTGGCTCTTCATGCACTCATGGCTGCTCACGCCCGCATACGCCCTCACTCTCTCCGACATACTCAACCGTCCAGAGACCAAGGGCGGCGATCTCGAGGCAATACGCGATGCCGTGGAACAGTCCATGACAGAGCATCCTACAGGCCCGCTTGCGCTGCGCCTGTCGCACTGGGTGTCGCTTGTGGCAGAGGGGAAACTGCCACGCCTGCCACACCGCAATCCGGCTGACGAGGAAAAGCCCAGACACCCGTACTATGACCGGTTTGTCGCCGCTAACGGTGGCTCGCCGATACGCTTCATAGCTGACTATGACAGCCTAAACAGTTTCCTGACCGATGCTCTCGGCTGGGACAAAGGAGAAAAGCACTTGCCGCAGCTGCAAAACGAAAAAGACTTTGTGCTGCTCGTCAACCACGACAAGGGTATGCTCGTGGCCCGCAACGTGAGCCGATGCATAGCTGCGCCGCAAAACTCGTCATACGACCGCGAATACGCACGCCAGCACGCCATTGACCTGCTCACCGTGCGCGGACTTTGCCCACGCGACCTGCTTGTCTACTGCCTTGACAAGGGCTGGCTGCCTGACGCGACATTCCCCGGCAGCGATGACACGAGACTTGTCGCCGACAACGCAGATTTCATCGCTCGCTGCTACCTGCAGCACTACTACACCGCAGACTGACCATCGCCTCACACAGCAAACGCGTTTTTTCGGTCAGAAGGGGAGTGAGGTACGCCAAAAAACATTATCTTTGCAAGCAGTATGCGGAAGCGTCACAAGATACGGCAGGTTGCAATAACTTTCAGTCTGGCTGCCTCTAATTGAACTTCTTGCTGATGCTCGCCGTTCATACTATTGAATATCAAGATAATACGACCTAATACATGGAATCCAACAGATATGACCGCCGTGGCGTTTCCGCCTCCAAAGAGGATGTGCACGCCGCTATCAAGAATGTTGACAAGGGCATCTTCCCGAAGGCTTTCTGCAAGATTATCCCCGACATACTCGGCGGAGACCCGGAGTACTGCAACATAATGCACGCCGACGGCGCCGGCACAAAATCGAGCCTCGCCTACCTGTACTGGCGCGAGACAGGCGACCTGTCCGTATGGAAAGGGATAGCACAGGATGCGCTCATCATGAACATCGACGACCTGCTGTGCGTGGGCGCGACAGACAGTATACTGTTGAGTTCCACCATAGGACGCAACAAGCTACTCATACCTGGTGAGGTGATTTCCGCCATAATCAACGGTACTGAGGAACTGCTGGAAGAGCTGCGCGGACAAGGCGTGAACATTTACAGCACAGGCGGCGAGACTGCCGACGTGGGCGACCTGGTGCGCACTATCATCGTTGACAGCACCGTAACCTGCCGCATGCGCCGCGAAGACGTCATCGATAACGCCAACATTGCCCCGGGAGACGTGATAGTCGGGCTTGCCTCATTCGGCAAGGCCAATTATGAAAAGGAATACAACGGCGGCATGGGCAGCAACGGCCTGACCTCGGCTCGCCATGACGTGTTTGCAAAATACCTGAAGGAGAAGTATCCCGAAAGTTGCGACCTCAACGTGCCGGAAGACCTGATTTATTCCGGCTCTTGCTCGCTGACTGATGCCGTGGAAGGCTCGACGCTCGACGCTGGAAGGCTCGTTCTCTCCCCGACACGCACCTACGCCCCGGTCGTCACCGCGCTGCTCAAGAAGATGCGCCATGACATCCACGGCATGGTGCACTGCTCGGGCGGAGCGCAGACCAAAATACTGCACTTCATCGGCGAGGGAATGCACGTTGTCAAGGACAACCTGTTCCCGATACCGCCTCTCTTTGAGCTGATACATCGCGAGAGCGGCACGGACTGGAAGGAGATGTACAAGGTCTTCAACATGGGGCACCGTTTTGAGGTCTACCTGCCGCAGGAACACGCCGAGGCAGTCATCAAGGCCGCGCAGTCATTCGGCATCGACGCCCGCATCGTGGGCCGTGTTGAGGCTGTACCCGAGGGGAAGCGCCTCACTATCAAATCCCAGTACGGCGTATTTGAATATTAACCTGTCTCTGTCATGTCATGAAGCTGCGCCACATAGGACTGGCATCGCTGGCAACGGCACTCGTCGCTGCCATAGTGCTTTTCTGTGTTGACAGCCGCCGCGCTTCAGCTGCCGACCCGACAGCCGCCGCGAGTAACAGCAGCAAGGGTGATACCCTGAGGGCTGTTACAATGTACGGCGCGACATCCTACTTCCAGTACCACGATCAGCCTATGGGGCTTGACTACGAGATGCTGGCACGCTATGCCTCGGCGCAAGGCCTTGCCATAGACCTGAAAGTGGCGGCAGACGTGCCGTCAATGCTGTGCATGCTCCGCGAAGGCAAGGTTGACATGATAGCATACGGCGTCCCCAAGATCGCCGAATACACCCCTGGTGTCCGCTTCTGCGGCAAGTCCGAGGTGAACCACCAAGTGCTGGTGCAGCCCAAATCCGCAGCAGTGCGTTCAGTTCCCGACTTGATAGGCAAGACGGTGTATGTGGAGAAGGATTCCAAGTACCAGTATCGTATGGCCAACCTCGCCGATGAACTCGGCGGCGGCATAGGCATAGAGGCAGTGGTCTCCGACACCATCGAGTCCGTTGACCTGGTGCGCATGGTCAGCGACGGCAGCTTGCCCATGACAGTCGCAGACTCAGACATGGCGGATATATGTGCCGACCTGTACGGCAGCATCGATGTGTCAGTAGCCGTCAGCACTGACCAGGAGTCGTCGTGGGTGGTGGCTGACGATGACAGGCGGCTGGGCGATAGCATAGACGCTTGGGCAAAGACGGATGAGGTCGCAGCTGACTATGACAGGCTGCGCAGCAAATACTACCGACACGCCGCAAGGAGCGCGATGGTGGCACAACCGACAGCGGCAGCGCATGCCCTGGCGGCCGTGGGCAGCGTGCGGTATGAGGAGATATTCCGCCGCTACGCCTCGCGCATAGGCTGGGACTGGAGGCAGCTCGCAGCCATAGCGTATACCGAATCTCGGTTTGACCCCACGGCGGTATCGTGGGCTGGCGCAACAGGGCTGATGCAGCTTATGCCCTCGACTGCTCGGCAGTACGCAGTTACGGACATGACCGACCCCGAACAGAGTGTGCTTGGAGCGTCGCTTGCCCTTGCCGACATAGACAAGTCATTGTGCAAATACGTCTCAGACCCCACGGAAAGACGCAAGTTTGTCATTGCCGCTTACAATTCAGGCCTCGGGCATATCCTCGACGCTATTGCGTTGGCGCGGCGTTATGGGCGCAATCCCGGCCTGTGGTACGGCGGAGTGCGCGAAATGGCGTTGCTGAAAACTACGCCGCAATACTACAATGACCCAGTCGTCAAGCACGGCTATTTCCGCGGACAAGAGACTGTAGGGTTTGTTGACAAGGTATTAGGGGCATACGAGCAGTACCTCCGCACTGTCCCCGAATGTGAGCCGCAAAACAAGTGAGACAAGAAACATAACAACCAACCTAAAATAACTCAATATGAAAAAGTTTTATATGACTGTAGGAGTGCTGCTGACAGTATGCGCGTCGCTGACACTCAGTTCCTGCATCGGCAGCTTCGCGCTCACCTCTCGCGTACTGAACTGGAACAACCAGATCGGCAGCAAGTTTGTCAATGAGCTGGTGTTCTTCGCCTTCTGGATTCTCCCCGTGTATGAAGTGACGGGCATCGCAGACATCCTCGTGCTAAACTCCATTGAGTTCTGGAGCGGCAGCAACCCGATGACCGCCTCCGTCAAGGCCGTAGACACCGAGCAGGGCCGCTACCTGATAGCATGCGACGGCAAGGGCTACACCATAACCTTCGAACCCACAGGCCAGCAGACACGTCTCGACTTCGACACCGACAGCCAGACATGGTCTGTTGAACTCAATGGAGAGATGCAGCCGTTCATGACCATGGTAGACGACAGCCACGTCAAGATGATTACCCCCGAGGGTGACTTCCGCATGGTGTCTCTCACCGATGAGGGCGTTATGGCATACGCCTCCATGGCATCGCCCAAGCTCATGGCGCAGCGTTGAAAGCCGATTATTCGTACACTGCCAAAACATTGTGCCTCGTAGCGCGTTAATATGATAAGCCGCAAGGCATAATGCAACAAGTATAGTAACACTAAACAGAAAAATACGATGAAACCGATTCATGTAATTTCAGCAATCATCGGCGGCGCAATCGCCGGTGCAGCAGTCGGCCTGCTCTTTGCTCCTGAAAAAGGCTCTGACATGCGAAAGAAAATCAAGGAAGTACTCCGCGAAAAGGGCATCTGCCTGAAGAAGGAGAAGATGGATCAGCTTGTGGACGAAATCGAAGGCAAAATCGAAGAACACATCTAATACTTTTTTCTAAGGATATGAAAAATCTGACATTGCTCTACGCATTCCTCGGCGGCGCACTCGTTGGTGCCGGTGCAGCACTGCTCTTTGCCCCTGAAAAAGGCTCAGACGTGCGTGCACGTATTTGCAAGCTCATCAAGAGAAAAGGCATAGACATGAGCGATGACGAAGTTGACGCTCTCGTCGCTGAACTCACTGGCGAGTGACCGACTGCCATTACAGCAAACGGTAACAGACCAGTTCATAGCAATACTGCGACGACCGGACGGTGTGGCTTCACGCCGCCGGTTGTCACGTTGCATTTCAATTTCCATCCATAATCGTTAGCAGATGAAGGAAACATTATCCGATGAAATTCGCCTGATAATCAAACATATCAAAGCTTGGCTGAAGCATGAAGTCAGGTATGTGAAACTCACCGCCGCAGAGAAGCTGACCATTTTCGTAGGCTCGGTATTCCTAATGGCGATGATTTCTATACTTGTGATGATTGCACTGGTGATAATCTCCATGTGTCTGGTTCACGTGTTTGAGGCTCTCGTGGGCGAAGTGTTGGCATACCTGTGCGTAGCCGTGATATTCCTGCTTCTGGCTGGAGTGCTGTACATGCTGCGCAAACCGCTGATATTCGACCCGATGGCGCGGATGATTTCTAAGCTTATCCTTGACAACGACGAAAACAAATGATTATGGGCAACAACGAGAACATACCTGCACGCGCACAGGCAGACGGCCCCGGCAAGTTTGGCGGCTATACTCTCCAGGAACTCCGCTACCAGCGGGCATTGGCTTCGCTCAAAAAGGAGTTTGCCAAGGAAAAGGCTCTCGCATCGTTGAACGCAATGAAAGAGAAGACCGCGCTTGGACGGCTGTCTGGCAAAGTGTCAAACCTCGGCAAAACTGGAGGGCTGCTTCCAAAAGTGTTGTCCTCACTCAACTATGCTGACTACGCCATGCTAGGCTTTTCAGTGTTCAGCACTGTACGCAAGGTATGGAAATTCTTCAAACGCAAAAAATGAACAAGACCCTCCCCCCTCCCTGTACACTCCAATGAACGACTACATCGCACTCCGCATTGATGCCTCTCCATGCAGCGAGGACATCACCGACCTCATGGCTGCGTTTCTCGCTGACTTAGGCTACGATTCTTTCTTGCCTGACAACACCGGGCTGACAGCATACATCCCTGAGCCTCAGTTTGACATGGACGCTGCCCGCGAGGCCTTGGCTGATTTCCCCATGCCGACTGAGATGACATTCGCTCACCAGCGTATCGAGGGCAAGGACTGGAACAGCGAGTGGGAAAAGAACTATTTCAAGCCCATTGTTGTAGGCGACCGCTGCCTGATACACTCCTCATTCCATACAGGCCTGCCTCATGCCAAGTATGACATCACAATCGACCCCAAAATGGCTTTCGGCACTGGGCATCACTCCACCACCTCGCTGATGATTGGCTTCCTGCTCGACATGGATTTGACAGGCAAGACCGTCACAGATATGGGGACAGGCACCGGCATCCTCGCCATACTATGCTGCATGGCTGGAGCTAAGGAAGTTCAGGGCATCGAGATTGACAACGGTGCATACCTAAACGCCATAGACAACGCTGCACTCAACAATGCCGAAATTCGTTTGGTGTGCGGCGACGCATCATCGCTGGCCGACATTGTCAAGGCTGATGTGTTCATCGCCAACATCAACCGCAACATCATCCTCGCTGACATCCGCGCATACGCCGCCGCCATGAATCCTGGCGCAACACTGCTCCTGAGTGGCTTCTACCTCCGCGACATACCGATGATCGAGCGTGCTGCAGCACCACTTGGTCTGACGCTGCAAGAGACTCGCTCTGACAACGATTGGGCGGCAATACGCCTGACGCTGCTGTAACGTAATACCATAACAGACACCCTCTCCTCGCAAATCGGCAATGCCATCAAGGCACTGTCATCAGAAGTCAATACATTCATTGTTCAGCCTATCCGACGACAAGGAGGCGGTAATCTACTGCCACGAAATAATGTGGGACATACACTCGCCCTGCTGGAGCGCGACGGCGTGATAAGCAAGCCCTCCGTACTGAAAGGCATTGACACAGACATCTCGCATCTCGGCCAAGTGTTGTTCATAGTCGCCACTCGCGACTGACGGCAACACCACTCGTGTCATTAGGTCTGTTGAGGGGTTTTCATCCACGCCCTGTAGACGGATGATGATGCCTGTTCAAAGACACGGATGCTGCTTAGAAATATGAAAAAGCGTGCGGATAGTTGGCGTATATGCGATAAAAGATGTAACTTCGCGTAATGAACCGCGCCGAGTCCCCCCTTTTGCAGGGATTTGCCGTGTTTCGTCACTATATTGCGAATTTCATTAACCGACACATCTATGATATACCGATTCAAATTAGTCAGCGACGAGGTGAACAATTTCTATCGCGTGATTGACATCGAGTCTGACAGCTCTTTCCTACAGCTGCGGAACGCCATACTCGATTCCGTGGGCTATTCCAAGGACAATATCGACAGTTTTGCAACTTGCACTGACCAGTGGGAAAAGAAAGAGGAAATCATGCTTGAGATGCCGGACAGCAACCCTTCTGACCGCGACATATACCTGATGGATGATACCCCGGTTGATGAACTTATCGATGAGGAAGGGCAGAAACTTGTGTTCTTTTTCGACAACCTCAACGAGCGTGCTTTCTTCATGGAGTTGAAGGAAATCGTGACCGGGAAGCATCTGTCGGAGCCAGAATGTACGGCAAAGATGGGAAATGCGCCTAAGCAAAACTCCGAGCTTGACCCGGACGTGTTGTCTTTCCCCTCGCCCAAGTCAAAGGCTGGCGGCGAGGATTTTGACGACTTTGATCTGGGTGCATTTGAAAATGGATATGACGACGATGACATGTCTGGTCTGAGTGACGACGTGTCGCCGTATTGACACTCTTTCGCTGAATGACAGACGAGGCACTTTATACATTTGTCGCGGAGCATCAGAACGATGACATCGCGAAGCTTCTTTTCGCATACAAATCACGCGACATCGGAATTGACATCCGTGAGGCTGTCACGCAGATAGAGTGCCGGCGCAAAACAGCCGCCAAGTTGCCGCATTTCAATGCCCACAAGCAGTTTTATTACCCTTCGTTGCTTGCTGCGGAGCAGTCCTCAAACGAGGCTGTCGCGGCATATCATGCGTCGCTCGTCCCCTGCGGCACGTCTGTCGCTGACCTTACTGCAGGGCTGGGCATTGATGCAATGACCATTGCCGAGAAAGCTGCGTACACTGATATGTATGAAATCAACCCAGCCATAAACAGCGCGTTGCTGCATAACTGCGGTGTTCTCGGGCTGGCCAATGCGATTGTACACATGCCTGGTGACAGCATCGAGATGTTATCAGCTTCAGATTGTGAATATGATGTCATATTCATCGACCCTGCGCGGCGCGATGCCTGCAACAATCGCACATATGCTTTGCAAGACTGCACCCCAGATGTTACAGCATACCTTCCGCTCCTGCTGCGTCACGGCAAGCGGCTGATGATAAAGGCATCGCCGATGCTCGACATAACGCAGACCGTGCGTGAGTTGCCGGGTGTGTATGAAATCCATGTTGTTGCTTGGCGAGGCGAATGTAAGGAAGTACTCGCCATTGCAGACCGAAGCATAAATACAAAATTCCCGAAGTTGTTTGCCGTAAATATTGATGCAGAAGGCAACGCCGCAATTTACGAAACGTCCATGACGGCAACACAAACCATCTGCGGCGTTCCCTCCCCTTCTCCGGGAAGGTTCCTGTACGAACCCAATGCCGCAGTAATGAAGCTAGGCAGATACGCCGATCTGAACGTCCGCTTCCCCGAGTTGCTCAAATGCAGTGCAACCACCGAAGTATACCTTTCAGACACGCTTTATTCAGACTTTCCGGGGCGTGTCATGACAATAATAGATGTGGCTGCTCTGTCAGACAAACGGCTGCGAGCATTGGCCGGCACCAAATCGAATGTCGTGTGCCGCAATTTTCCCATGTCAGCCGCCGCACTGAAGAAACGTCTGAAACTAAAAGACGGAGGCGACACGTTCACCTACGGCATAACCATCGGCTCCAAGCACCTGCTTCTCCGCGCCTCTCCCGTCCAATTGTGAAATCAGCCGTAAACACATCGATAAACATTCGCCTCACTTTTGACAAACCAGAATAGACAATATATTGTGTTGCCTGTTTTATCATAGGTTGTATAATCCAGTCCGAAGTGCAAAAGCGGGGTGATGGCGCGTCAGAGTTCGACAACGGTGATGCCAGCTCCGCCGAAACGCACGTCCTCGTCGTGGTATGATTTGACCACCGGGCTTGAGCCTAGCCATTGGCGTATTGCCTCGCGCAACGCACCTGTGCCTGTGCCATGGAGTATGCGCACTCTCGGTATCTCAAACTGTACTGCGTCGTCAATGAAGTATGTCACGGCTTGCAGCGCCTCATCAGCCCTCATGCCGCGCAGGTCTATCTCCTGCTTGAAGTTGAGCTGGCGTGTGCGGCTGTCATTGGATGTGGACTGCGAGACTGATAACGACTGTTGCGCCGCCGAGGGTTTGGGCTTGGCTGCTGGCTTGAGCTTTGAGAGGGCAACGACGGTGCGCAGAGTGCCGAATGCGACCTCGGCCTTTCCTCCTGTGACGGATATGATTTGCCCGACTACGCCGCCGTCGTGCATCTTGACATAGTCGCCGGCGGCGAGTTCCTTCTTGCTATCGAGCGTCTCCTGTGGGCTACGAGTGCTTTGGGACTGCTGCTTGGTGCGCTTGTTCAGATGGGCTATGCCCGGGAGGATGTTGTCGCCCTTGTTGTCCTGCACCTGTCGCTTGTACTGCTCGAGTTCTGAGCGGATCTGCTTGGTCTGCTCCTTTTCAGCTTGAGCTTTCTTGATTTCGTGTATGGTGCGCTCGATTCTGGCGTTGGCGGTATCCAGTATCTCCTGCGCCTGTGCGCGGGCCTCCTTCAGTATCGAGGAGCGGGATTGCCGCAACTCTGACGACTTGAGTTCGTAGTCTTGCAGCGTGGCGTCAATGCGGTGTTCTTTCTCCTTGATAGAGAGGCGTTTGTTAGCCCAGTATCGGCGGTCTCGTGCTATGTCGAGCAGGTACTTGTCCATGTTGACATAGTCCGAGCCGACTATCTGTTTCGCGTCGTCGATGATTTCCTGCGGCAGTCCGATGCTGCGTGCTATCTCTATGGCAAATGAGCTGCCTGGGTGTCCGACGGAGAGTTGGAAGAGCGGCTGGAACTTTTGCCTGTCGTATAGCATCGCGCCGTTGACGAACCCCGGCTCGCTGTCGGCAAATGTCTTGATGTTCTGGTAGTGCGTGGTGACAATGCCGTAGCAGCCCGACTTGCCGAGACGGGCGAGTATGGCCTGTGCGAGCGCTGAGCCTATCTGCGGCTCTGTCCCCGACCCTATCTCGTCGATGAGTACGAGGCTCGAGGCATTGGCGTTGCGGATGAAGTGCTTCATGCTGCGCAGGTGCGACGAGTAGGTACTCAGGTCGTTTTCAATTGACTGCTGGTCGCCGATGTCGATGAATATGCCGTCCACTATGCCGATGTGCGAGTTGTCGTGGAGCGAGGGCAACAGTCCGCATTGCGTCATGTACTGTATGATGCCGACGGTCTTGAGCGTTACGGACTTGCCGCCGGCGTTGGGTCCAGAGATGACGAGAAACCGCTGCTTAGCATCGAGCTTCAGGTTGAACGGCACTACCTGCCGCCCCTGCGAACGCAGGGTGAGCATCAGTGCCGGGTGTACGGCATGATACCAGTCAAACTCCAGTTTCCGCTCCAATACAGGCATCTGCGCCTCGAGGGTACGAGCGAGTGTAGCCTTGGCGATAATGAAATCGAACAGCCCTGTGAGATTGGACGAGGCTTTAAGAGCCTCAATTTCGGGACGTATCTTGTCTGCCAGCGCGGTGAGTATCCGCACTTCCTCATGGTGCCGCTGCATTTCCAGTTCGCGCAGACGGTTGCCGGCTTCGACGGCTTCGGCTGGCTCTATGAACGATGTCTTGCCGGTCGCGCTCACATCGTGGACTATGCCGTTTATAGACCGCTTGTAAGCCGATGAGACAGGTATCACCGGCCGTCCGTCGCGCATCGATGGGGCTGCGTCCTTCTCCACTATCCCCTGCTCGATGGCTCGCGCCATGACGCGGCGGACTATCCCTGCCATTGAGGCTGACACTGAATTGATGGCTCGCACGATGTCGTGCAGTTCGGGGGTGGCGTTGTCCTTGATTTCACCGAAGCGGTTGACGACAGCGTCAATGTCGCGAGCCAGCTGCGGAAACAGCTCCATGCTGTCGAATATGGCTGACAGCTGCGGGTAGGCGTATGTCTCTTCCGATGTGCGACGGCAGCAGAAGTCTCGTACAGCGGCGACCGACTCGATAAACGACCGTATCTTGAGGCACTTGTCGGCAGTGATGAAGCTCCCTGCAGTTCGCAGTTCGGAAAGGTACGGCACTACGTTGGGAATGTCTGACGATGGGATGTCCGCACCGCTGGTCACAGCCTGAAGCATCTCGCAGGTCTGCGTGAGTCTCTTTTTCACCTCTGCGTATGATGTGCAGAAGGACATCCCGCTGGCAAGGAGCTTGCCCTGCGGGCTGCGGCAGTAGTCCTTGAGGAGGACGCGCAGGGGGGTAAACCCGATTTTATCTTCAAAATCAGAGGGATATATCATGAGTTTTTGTACTTTGAGACTTAGATATTATGCCGGTAATCAGTTCGAGAATTGATACATCAAGGAGACAGTGAAAATAGAAGTCATAATACGTTTTATTTACAAATTCCGCAAAATCACATTCGGTACTTCTAATACCATCAAGGTACATACGTATTGTAGCTCTATAATTTCCCTTCTCTATTATCAATTCCCTGTAATCAAGATCGTATAAAAAACAATCGCTATCGAGATACATTTTATCCGCTATACTGACATTCTCTCGTATCCAGTCTTCAGCGAACTTTTCGAGGTAAGATCTTAGCTCCATTTTTATGAGACGCTATACCGGTATGACTATCATCGGCATTTCGCGATCATAGAACAGTATGTGTGCGATGCCCGGGTTGAGCAGCCGGGCGAAAATGTTTTTCTTCTTGTTTTGCACTATCAGGAGTTCGAGCCTTGCCTGATCGGCAAAGGTGCGGAAATCCTCCTTGAATGACGATTGTGCGATACACTGCATCGAGAAGTTTACAGTGGGGTATTTGTCGTGGAACGAGGCGAGGAGGGCCGCGCAGCGAGCTGTAACTGCCGACAGGGGCTTGTCGCTGACCGGTATGAGGGTAATCTCAACTTCAGGATAGTCGAACAGCGACAGGAGCGATTCTAACGAGGCGGCATCGTGGCTGTCGAGGTTGCAGAAGAAGGCGAGGCGGCGTATATCGCGTATGGAGCGGAACTGGCAGTCTTCAGGGACAGTGAACAGCGGCACGCGGCATGAGTCTAGCACTTCGGCGGTGACACTGCCTATCATCTCCTCCTCTTTGCGGTGGCGGCTGCGCGTCGCCATGACTATCATCTTGGGGCTTTTGGTGCGTGCATATTCCTTGATGACATCTTCTGGGACACCCGGCAGCAGTTCCGAGGAGAACAGTCCGCATGGCAGACACCCCTCCTTCTGTTTTTTGCGCAGCTTGACCTCAAAAGCCTTCAGCGCAGACGCTTCTGCAGCCGTGGTTTTGTCGGAAGGGAAAATATCTTCGTCAGCCTCGCTGGAGATATAGTCAGCCTTGACAAACGATGTGTCGATATAGGGGAGCGTGTAGGTATGCAGCAACACAGGGCGTGACGACAGTCTCTCGGCGAGTTCAAAGCCGACACGGCACGCAGTCAGGCTTTTGTCTGAGAAGTCGATGGGAATGAGTATGCCGTTATCTTCGGCTTTAGACTTCGCTCCTCTCATCTCTCCGCTGACCAGCACTGTCCGTAGCATCCGCGAGGCATTGAGTGCTTGCTGCGGCGGCACTGTGACAGCTTTCAACCCGGGGATGATTGTATCTGCCAGTGAAGTGGCAAAGCCTCGCTTCTCCAGTGCTGTGGCGATGCGGACTGCGTCTGAAGCGGGCAGTGTGGCGAGGGATATGTTGCTGTTCATGTGTCAGTGTATTATTTGAATGTCTCTGCTGGATGCTGCAGGTTCAAGCTATCTGCGGCAATCAATCATGACAGTGCCGGCATTACAGATGTATACATCGTTTACACGATTGTCGTTGCTGTAATGCTCTTTCAATGCATCGCACAGCTCCTTATAGTCCTCTGATGAGGCTGCGTGCTGTATGCGCACGTTCACAAGTCTGCCGATAGGTTCAATTTTATAGTTGTGGTCTTGCGTGAAGGAGCGGGCATCTTGTCCGCCGACGAGGCCATAACTTTCATACTCACTATAGAGTGACTCAACGACTTTGTCGGTCTGTTCAAACAAATCGCTGTATCTATTGCATGCGGTCAGCATGACAGCAAGCAAGACAGAAAGAATGGTAATGGCATGTTTGATATTTCTCATTGTTAGACTGGTTTATAATGCCCGTTTTCCTGTCATAGGGGGCGGTTTATGTCCGGTAAATATGTTTGTTCTAAAGGAGATGTATATAGGGAATGTATATTTTGTGTTGTCATACCACTGACGCCGGAGTACATTACTTCGGCGTCAGGGTATTCTCAGTCGCATCGTGCAGCGCTTGACTCCTGACAGTGGCATCACGCGGATGTCATAGTGCGGGGACTGGCAATGACGCGGCGACGTGGATTATGCGGAGGGTTACTTCTTGTTTTCTTCCTCCAGTATTTTCACTGCCATGTCGTAGATGGTCGTGTCATCGAGGACGACGATGCCGCCGTCGGGACCCGGCTCGATGTGAAGACCTTGGTTCTTGCCATATTCATAGTTTACACCGCCGAAGTAGTTGCGTACAGTCTGTACAGTCACATTGAGTTCATCGGCGATGCGGTGTACGCTTCCGTCGGGTAAACTGTCTTTGAGGCGACGCAGCTCATTGAAGGTTATAGTTTTGCTCATGGTTATATAGGTTTGAGTGTTGTGTTCTTTTCGATTGCTAATTTAGCAATAATTGCCCGAACTGCCAAAGATATGGCGAAAAAAATATGCTGTTATATGGCATTGTTTTTGGCGTGGTGGCATAATCATTTGACATCTAATTCATTACCGAGCCGTGGTGGCATCAGATTATTTCGATGTTTTCCGCCTTTATCCAGCCGCTGCACTCTGAGTTGAGGCGCACATCGTACCATTCGGGCTTGTCGCCAGCTGTTTCGTCGGTCTTGATTATCTCTACCACGGTGCCTCGGTTGAGGTATGTGGTGGCCTTCTTGGCGTTGTCCGAGGGGTCGGACAGCAGCTCAATCTTGGAGGACATGATGACCGCAGTGTCGTGAGTGCGGCTCGCGGATGCCGCTGCAAACGCGAATGACAGGAACACGACTGTAAATGCCACCATGGCTATCGCCCCAAAGAAGCCCATTTTGCGCAGCGCAACGCCACGGCAGAATATGTACAGGGCTATGGCAGCGACGAAGAGAACGAATGTCGCGGCCGCCCAAACGGCCCAGAAGTCAGAGCTGTGGTCAACGGCAAACCAGTTGTAGACGGCACGGAAGAACCACGGCTCCTCGGGACTGACATTGGCAGGCTTTCCCTTGAGGTCGGCTCTGTTCTGCGCATCGACGTACTGCGCCACGTATTTGAGGTTGTTGTTGATTTCCTTGCTTGAGGGGTCGAGCTTCTTAGCTCGGCCGTAGCACAGTGCGGCTCGGCCGTAATCGTGCGTCTTGACGTATGCGTTGCCCTGGTTATAGAGCAACTCGGGTGACGCCCCCCCTTTGTTGGCAGCCGAATCGTACATCTCGGCGGCTCTGCCGTAGTTGCCTGATGCGTATTCCTTGGCAGCCGCAGCGGCGAGAGCGTCAGCACTCACAGTGTCTGCCAGCACGCCAGTCCAGACGAACAGGAGCATCGCCAGCAGTATCGTTATCCTATTTGTTGTGCTTCGCATCCTTGAATGATTTTTCGAGTTGGTTGATTACTTCTGCCCCATTCTCGTAGACGGAGTTCATCGAACTCATTTGCTCGTTGCTCGGGGAGTATTTTGCAAACTCACAGTTGTCAATAAGCTCAATAAGCATTGATACGGACTGCTGCATTATGCCGGCTTCGAGAAGCACCTCGCTGATGTTGTCACGTGACAGTTCGGAGGTTGGCATCTTCAGCTTGTACGAAATGTATCCCCACAGGGCGTGCAGCATCTCGTCGTAGAATGAGGCTGCATCGCCACGGCGCATGCACTCGGCGGCCTTACGCAGCCTGCGGCGTGCCATCTTGCTTGCCTTGCGGCTCATGACGGCAGAGATGTCTGCATTTGCCTTCACATACTTGCGGTAGACCACAGCGGCTGTCAGCAGTAGCAACACGGCAATGACGTATACAAGCCAGTATGCCCAGCTCCTGATGAGGTTCTCAGCGTCATAGCCTCCTGTCACTGGCAACAGTTTGTCGTCAAACTTCGCCCTGTTGCGGTGGGACTTCGCAGAGGCCTTCCCCTTGCCCACTGTCACGGTATAGCCCTTGGCTACGGACTTCTCGTACTTGCCTGTCTCGGGGTTGAAATACACGAGAACCACGTCGGGTATCTTGAACTCGCCCTCCTCATCGGGCATGAGGGAATAGTCAAACTTGACAGTGCCGCTCACTGACGACGCGCCCACGTTGGCCTTGACATCCGTCTGCGGGGAGTACACCTCAATCTGTTTAGGGTAGACCAGGGCGAGGTCAGGAAGTGTGACGTATTTCAGGTTGCCAGAACCGGACACGGTGTAGACTATCGAGGCAGTCTCCCCGGTGCGCAGACTGGTTGATGGCATGGAGGAGGAAATGGAGAACTTGCCCACACCTCCGGAAAAGTCAGCGGGCTTGGGTGACGGCAGTGCCTTGACATTCACGTTCAGGTCATTGGGCGAGACGGTGAGCTTCAGCGGCCGGCTAACGGCCATCTGTCCGAAGAACTGGTCGTTATAATACTCGCGCTCGTCAACGCTGACCGTATAGGTGTTGCCAGTCACCTTGAGGTTTCCGGTCATCTGCGGAAAGATGATGTAACGAGCTATTACAGCTGTTGCATAGACTTTGCCCTGATATGTTTCGTAACGCAGCTGGGTGTCAGTCTGCTTGGACTCTTCCACTACAAAGCCGTCGAACTTGGGCGAGGCGGTCGCGCCGACAAACTTTATGGCTGAATAGGAGGTATACATCTTGACGGTATATACCAGTGCCTCCTGCTCGTAAGCCGTGGTCTTGGAGACGGATGCACGCATGAACAAGTTGCCATTGCCCTTGCCTATATACGTCGGCTTGGAGGTATTGTTGACTGCCGCTGAATTGCCTTGCCCTGTGCCGGAGGACGTGGACTGCCCGTTGCCAGGGTGTATGGTATATTTGAAGATGTTACTTCTGACACCGCCTACGTTTATCGGGCCGATGGTGTATGTGCCGGGAGTTGTCGCACGGCACATCATCCTGTACGTGGTCACAGAACGTACATTGCCGTTGATGTTTTCGACCTGCTGCGATTCAACGAAGCTGTCATTGGTTGCGCCGCCGATGTTCAGGTGCGGCACTGTGCCGTTGACATTCTCAGCAGTCACAATAACGGTGAACCTGTCGCCGACGCAAATTTTGTCACCACGCGAAGTTCGGACGGAAATGCGCAGTGACGCGGCATAGCCTGCCATGAATGTGTACAGCAGCAGGATTATCAGTATGGTTTGTCTCTTGAGTGATGTCATGATTGGATAGTCTGATTGCTTTGGATTGGCTCGTAGACGTACTGTCCGTGAGATGATGATTTCCGTTTCGGGGCAGAAACGCTCACCGTGCACTCCTCGGAGGATATGGTCTTGTACCGTCCAGCAGCAGGGTCGAAATACGTGAACTTCAGCGGCGGTATGACGTATTCGCCGTATTCCGTTGCGGAAAACTGGCACTCGTAGACAGCCCTCGACGTGAACTCGCCGTTCATGGAGTAAGAACTGAACGAGGGTGTCACGCTCATCAGGCGCAGCGGCGAGGCGAAAAGCGACTTGAAGTCGGGCATCGCCGTGTCGTCACTGAGCAGCCCAGAGCCGGTAATGACGTATGACACTACTATCTGGTCGCCCCGGTCCATCTCAATGGAGTGTGCATCGATGTCGATGCTGAACTCCCCTATTGCGCCTGAAAAGCCAGTGTCCGATTTCGGCAGTGACTTTGCCTTGACTTTCACGTCTTTCAGCCGAACATTGCGTGTCACGGAGCGGTTGCGCTGCATATAGCCCCAGAACGGGTCATAGACAGTCGTGGGGACGAGGAATGTCACCTCAATCACGCCGCCGTAGAGGGAGCAGCTCCCCTTTGTTTCAGCGACATACGCCGATGAGGCTATGTCAACGGCATAGATGCCCTCGCGGTTGGTGCGACGAACATTGTTGTATGCCGGCAGGTCTGCCACTTTGCGCACGTTCTCGGTGCGCGGACGGTCGAGATACCGCACGTTGCCGATGTTGGGGTTGTCTGTGTATAGGGTTATGGCATACTCGAACACCTCGCCGTTGTAGACCGTGGTTTTTGACACAGAAGCCTTTGCTTCGAGGTAAATATCGTCATCGTTGTCGGCGTAAGCTGTGCCGCAAGACAGAACTATTGTCATCGCCAACGACATCGTCAACTGGAATAACCGTTTCATATCTGACATAGCCTTGGTTTTTGGGGAAGTTGTTTATTACCAGTTCTTGCCGTTGCGTCGGCCTCGCGCCGCGTTCTCCTTGCCGTTTTTGCCAGCATTTATCAAGCGGTTGCGGGTCATGTTCTCCTTGTTTTCGACAGCCTGGAGTATCTGTTTTGCAGCGTCAGGGTTCATGCGCTCCTGGTTTTGCTGCTGCTTGTCCTGCTTGTCGTTCTTGTTCTGGTTTTGATTTTTATTCTGGTCTTGGTTCTGATCCTTGTTTTTGTCCTTGTCTTTATCTTTGTTCTTATTCTGGTCTTTGTTCTTGTCGTCGTTTTTGTTCTGCTGGTTCTGCTGCATCCTGAGCTGGGTGATGCGCAGGTTTCGGCGTGCGTCCTCGTCGTTGGGGTTGAGGCGCAACGCCTGTTTGTACAGCTGCATAGCCTGCTCATATTCCTGTTTGTTGAAGGCTATGTTGCCGAGGTTGTAGTTGGCACGTGAGGCAAGGGCGGGCTTTGCGGCTGAATGTTTCGTGGCAGCGTCCATACGTTCAATGCCCTCTTTCATGTATTTCTCACGGTTTTTCTCGTCTACGTTCTTGCCGGCAGCGAGCTGCAGATATGCAAGGCCAATGTTGTACGAGGCTTCGGCACTCGCGGGGTTGTCCTTGAGAGCCGCCTCGTATGACTTTATCGCCTCGCCGTATTTATGCTGTCGGTAGAGGTCATTGCCTTGCAAGATGCACTTGCGCTCGGTGCGTGTGGTTTGTCCCTTGCTATATGCGGGCATTGCGGCTGTCGTCAGTGTCAGCAGCAGCAGTATCAGTAACCGGTTCATGCTTTTTCCTCCTTTTTGAAAAAGGTTATCTTGTCGAGCCATCCAATCTTGCGGTCCAGCACGAATATGTCGAGTACGAGCAAGACGACGGCTATCCACAGGAAGAATGGGAACAGCTCGTCATGTATGGCGTATACACTCGATTTCAATGTCGATTTCTTCACCCCCGCGAGCTGGTGTGTCAGTTCGCTTAGCGCGTCGCCGTTGGCAGCGTTGACATACACGCCCTTGCCGGCCGACGCGATTTCGGAGGCAAGCTGCTCGTTGACAGCCGTCATTGCCGGCTGGCCCGTCTCGGGGTCGATCAGGTAACTTCCATTGTATGGTATCGGTACGGCAGTGCTTGTCCCCACACCGACAACATCGATTTGGATGCCGTTCTTCGCAGCATTTTTTGCCGCGTCGATTACACTGTTCTTGTCTTCGAGGTCTTCGGCATCAGTTATCAGCACTATAGCCTTGCCGACATTCTTGTCGGGTCCGAATGACTGTGTGGCGAGGTCGATAGCCTCGGCGATGTTGGTGCCCTGCTCCGAAATTGACGAGGGGTCTATGGAGTTGAGGAACATGCGAGCCGAGACATAGTCGTTGGTGACAGGAATGAGCGTATATGCGTGCGCCGCATAGAATATCAGTCCGACACGGTCGTTGTGAAAATTGTTGACCAGCTTTTCGAGCATCATCTTGGTTGAGCGCATACGCTCTGGGCCGTCAGGCTTGTCAGTGGCAGAGGCGAGCATGGAGTTGCTGGCATCAACGGCAATGACCACCTCGATGCCCTCCTTGACATTCTTCTCGTCCTTGACACCGCCCCACGGACGTGCCAGCGCGATAATCAGAAACGCGAGAGCCGCCAGCTCGATTGATATTTTGACAGGGCCTTTGTATGGCGACACCCACGGCATGAGGGGTTGCAGCACCCCGAGATTGCCGAATGTGCGCAGACCCTTATTCCTGCGCATGCGGTTCCACAGGTACACGAGCGCAAACGCCGGAACCAGCAAGAGCAGCAACAGAAAATATGGATATGCAAAACTTATCATACTTGAAGCAAGAATGTTCGTGTTACGGTACGCGGCGCAAGACAATGTAACGCAGTATCAGCTCGAGCGAGAACATGATAACAGCCAGCAAAACCCATGGCATGAAGTTCTCGTCAGTCTGCGTGTACCGCTGTACGTCGAGCGATGATTTCTCGAGCTTGTCTATCTCCTTGAACACATTCTCCAGCATGCGCTTGTCTGTGGCGCGGAAGAATTTGCCTCCTGTGATGCCGGCTATGTCCTTGAGTGACTGCTCGTCGATTTTTGTGTCTATTGTCGTTGAAGAGAACCCGAAGGGGTCTGAAATGGGTATGGAAACATCCGTGCCTACGCCTATGGTGTATATCTTGATGCCGTTCTGCTTGGCGATTTGCGCAGCGGTTGACGGGGCAACGTCTCCGGCGTTGTTCGTGCCGTCTGTGAGCAGGATTATGCTCTTTGACTTGGCTTGTCCGGACAGGAGGCGGTTCACCGCACTTGCAATGCCGTCACCTATCGCCGTGCCGTCGTTCAAAGCACCCATGTCAATGTGTTTGACGGCATTCACTAGTGCGGCACGGTCGTTGGTCAGCGGCATCAGCGACAGGCTTTCGCCGGCAAAGACCACAAGAGCCATGTTGTCATTCTCGCGGCTGTTGACGAAATTGACCGCTACGTCCTTGGCAGCTGCAAGTCGGTTGGGTGTCATGTCCTTGGTACTCATGCTGCCAGATATGTCGAGCGCGAGTGCGATATCGGTGCCGTTGATGCGTGCATTCTTGAAGTCATCTATCGTCTGCGGACGGCTCAGCGCGAAGATGACTGCTCCTATTGCCGCAAGACGAAACGCAAACTCGAAGTGCATCGCCATGACTTTCCACGAGGGTCGCATCTTGCCGAAAGCCCGCAGCGACGACACGGACAGTGAGGCATTGGCATCTCGGTGCTTCATCACGTACCACACTATCAGCGGTACATACACCAGAAACAGCCACAAAAGGCCAGGGGTCTTGAGCATCATTTCCGGCCTCCTTTCTTGGCTTTGTCCTTAGCCTTGCTCTTTGCTGTTTTTGCTTTTTTGCGAGGCTTGTCCTCTGCTGGTATTTCAAATCCGTCGTCAATTTTCTGCTTTGCCTCGGCTTCCTCTTCGGGTGTCGGCTTGGTCTCCTCGATAAACCTCTCCACGTTGTCAAACGAGGCAACGCTGTCTGTAGGCAAAGGACGCACGGCGGCAAACTTCACGAAGTCTGCCATGTCGAGTACCTGCTGGACATATTCTTTTTTGTCCTTTATCCTCGTGTCAGCCGAGAGTATGTCTATTATCTGGCTCGAGGTCATCTCCATGGCATTGATATGGAAACGCTTGTCGAGATAGATGCGCAGGATTTCAGTCAGCTCGGTGAAGTACTCGCGGTCGAGCCCCTGTTCCCACAGCTTGCGCAACTTGAGCCGCCGCAGACTCTCCATAGCGATGATGTACGGTGAGGGTTCAGGCTTGGGCGCAAGCAAAGAGCCGGTCTTGCGCAGACGTATCATCAGGTATGTGCATACGCCGGCAACAACAAGAACCAACAGGATAATCCACCAATAGTTGTATACGAAATCAGGCAGCTTGTCGAGCCAGCTTGCCTCAGCCGGGTCTGCCACATCGGCATAACCGGATATCGCGGCATCAGCAGTGACTGCAACGGGTATGACCTTCAACGACACAGAATTGGACAATGCCGTATCGCGCCCAGATATATATCGCAGCTGGGGAAGCCGGTAAAAGCCAGAGTCGAATGCCTGCACTGGTACGGTGTAATTGATTTGTATGCGTCCCGACCCCAAGTCCACTGTATCGCGGCGTACGGCAGTGCGCAGTTCTACGCTGTCGCCGCACAAGCCCACGATGCCGTCGGCGGGAGCAGACTTGAATATCTCGAACTCGCCCTTTGCCCCCTTGTTCTGAACCACTTCCAGACGCAGGTTAGCCATGCGACCCATAAGTATCTGTACAGAATCGAGCTTGGCATTGACCTGTACTGGGGCAGCAGACAAGCATGCAGGTGAGATTGCTGCCAGCAGTATGAGGGTGATTATATGAATGATTGTGTGCTTCATTGATTTCTGAATTAATGCGTTGACCTCTTCTTGAACAAAGCCAGCAGCGCACGTACGAAATCCTCGTCAGTAGCGATGCTCGCAAGGTCAACTCCGCTTTTGGCGACAATGTTTGACAGATGCTGTTGGCGGCTGTACCATTCCCTCTCATACATTGTCCGCACACGCTTGGACGATGTGTCAAGCCACATATCCTGCCCCGATTCAATGTCCTTGACACGTATCAGCCCGACATCAGGCAGCTTGGCATCGCGCTTGTCATAGACCTGTATTGCCGCGACATCGTGCTTCATGTTGGAAATCGACAGGCTCGACGAATAGTCGTGACCATCTATGAAGTCGCTCAGTACAAAGGCCGTGCAGCGTTTCTTGATTACACGGTTCAGGAACTGGAACGCCACGTCGAGGTCAGTCCCGGCATTTTCGGGCTGAAACTCGAGTATCTCGCGTATGATGAGCAGTATGTGCTTGCGCCCCTTCTTAGGCGGAATGAACTTCTCGACCTTGTCGCTGAAGAATATCACGCCGACCTTGTCATTGTTCTGTATAGAGGAGAATGCAAGGGTGGCGGCAATCTCGGTCATGACCTCCTTTTTCGTGTCGCCCACAGCTCCGAAATTGCGGCTTGCGCTCACGTCTATCAGGAGCACGACCGTCAACTCACGCTCCTCCTCGTAGCTTTTCACATACGGGCGGTTGTGACGGGCGGTAACGTTCCAGTCAATGTCGCGGATGTCGTCGCCGTACTGGTATTCGCGCACTTCTGAGAATATCACACCGCGTCCCTTGAACGCCGTGTGGTATTCGCCAGCGAATATGTTCTGGCTCAGCCCCCGGGACTTGATCTCGATACGCCGTATTTTCCTTAGCAGTTCATTAGCATCCATATCAGAGTTTTTCTCCGTGAAATGTTATTGCGTCAGCCTGGAGAGCTGCTGGCGGCTGTCAGAGAAAGGCCGGGTCAGGGAACTACCACCTTGTCGATGATGTTGGTGATGACCTCGTCTGCGCCGATATTAGTTGCTTCAGCCTCGTATGTCAAGCCAATGCGGTGGCGCATCACGTCGTAGCATACGCTGCGGACATCTTCGGGAATGACATATCCTCTGCCGCGCAGGAAGGCGTATGCACGCGCAGCCTTGGCCAGTGATATGGACGCACGGGGCGATGCTCCGAATGAAATGAGCGTCTGCAAGTCGCTTAGCCCGTATTTTACCGGCTCGCGAGTGGCGAACACCAAGTCTACGATGTAGTTCTCGATTTTCTCGTCGAGGTATATCTGCCCTACCACCTTCTGAAGGTCGGTTATCTCCTCGGGTTTGATGACCGGCGTTATCGGCGGCAGCTCGCCCTTGATGTTCTGGCGGATGATCATTTTCTCCTCCTCCTTGTTGGGATAGCCGATGACGACTTTGAGGAGGAAGCGGTCAGTCTGCGCCTCGGGAAGCGGATAGGTGCCCTCCTGCTCAATCGGGTTCTGCGTAGCCAAGACAAGGAACGGCGAGTTGAGGCGGAATGTGCTGTCGCCTATAGTCACCTGACGCTCCTGCATGGCTTCGAGCAGTGCACTCTGCACCTTTGCCGGGGCACGGTTGATTTCGTCAGCAAGGACAAAATTGGCGAATATCGGGCCTCTCTTGACCTCAAACTGCTCCTTCTTGACGCTGTATATCATTGTGCCGATGACATCTGCCGGCAGCAGGTCTGGTGTGAATTGTATGCGGTTGTACTTGGCTTCTATCAGCTCGGAGAGGGTCTTTATGGCGAGTGTCTTTGCCAGTCCCGGGACACCCTCAAGCAGGATGTGCCCGTTGCACATCAGCGCGATGAGCAGCGAGTCAACGAGGTGCTTCTGCCCGACGATGCGCTGCTCCATGCCGTTTTTCACGAGGCTGACAAAATCTGATTTCGATGCTATTATTTCGTTCAGTTCTCTTATGTTTACTGTTTCGTTCATTTCAGTTGGACTGTATGATTTGTATGTCGCAAAAATAGCACTAATCCCAATAAGGGGCTAATTTAGGCGTATTATATATTGTTAAAGCAAGATGCTGAAATCGGGCTGCCTATCAAATGTGCCAAACGTCTGCCAAATTGTATTAGACGAGCAAAAATAAACGGAAAATACTATGCGGAGTGTTATTCACCCTCGCTGAAAGCGTTCCAGCCTTGCGCCTTGACAGGTATCTCGCTGCCGTTTGGGGTTATGACCGCGCAGCCGAGTTCCTCGCGGGTGATGTAGCCTATCATTCGCACCCCGTTTATGAACTCCACCTTGCGCAAGTCTGTCAGCGGCACAGTGAACAGCAGCTCATAATCCTCGCCGCCGTTCATCGCGGCAGTCACCGGGCTGATGTGCATCTCCTCCGCCATGGACGCGGTCTGGCAGTCAATGGGGATTTTGTCCTCATATACACGGCATCCGACGTGCGAGTCTGTGCAGATGTGCAGCAGTTCTGACGACAGTCCGTCGCTTACATCCATCATGGATGTCGGGGTTATGCCCTTCTCTTTCAGCTTGGCGATGATGTCGCGGCGAGCCTCTGGCTTGAGCTGCCGCTCGATGATGTATTCCTTGCCGGCGAAATCCGGGGTGAAGTCTTTGTCCTTGACCTCTGCTGCCACGCTGTTCTCGCGTTCCAGCAGCCGCAGTCCCATATACGCCGCGCCGAGGTCGCCGCTCACGCACAGCAGGTCATTCTCCTTGGCTCCGCTCCGCTTGACAGCCTTGCCCTTCTCTACGTCGCCGAGGCAGGTTATGCTTATGATGAGGCCTGTCACGGAGGCAGAAGTGTCGCCGCCTACCAAGTCTACGCCATAGCGTTCACAGGCCAGGCGTATGCCGGAATACAATTTCTCGATGTGTTCCGTGGTGAAGCGGCTGGAGATGCCGAGACTGACCGTTATCTGCCTTGGCGTTCCGAACATGGCGTAAATGTCGCTGAAATTGACGACAGCGGCTTTGTAACCGAGGTGTTTCAGCGGTACATACCTGAGGTCAAAATGTATGCCCTCGAGCAGGAGGTCGGTGGTCGCAAGCACTTCGCGCTCGCCATAATCCATGATAGCAGCGTCATCGCCGACACCGAGGACTGTAGACCCGTTGACAGGCTTGATACCCTCTGTGAGGTGGCGTATCAGGCCGAACTCGCCGAGTTCGCTTATTTCAGTTTCGCTATTGCTCATTGCGCGTATTTTACACGGACAGGCCAGCGAGAACCCGCCTGTCCGCTATTGTCTGTTGGTTTGGAGTTTTGTCAGATGCGTTCAAGCATACGCTTGATAATGTGCGTCATCACGGGCTGCGCCTTGACGGCAGCCTTCTGCACCTCCTCGTGAGTGGGTACTTCTGTTACGTCCTTGCCGCCGAGGTCTGTTATCACAGACACGCCGAAAACGCGCATCCCGGCATGGTTGGCTACTATAACCTCGGGAACGGTTGACATGCCTACTGCGTCACCGCCGATTACGCGGAAATACTCATACTCTGCGGGTGTCTCGAAAGTCGGGCCGGGAGTGCCTACATACACACCGTGCATAAGGCGGATATTGTCTTCGGCCGCAATCTTGTCGGCCATGGCTATCAGCTCATGGGAATATGCCTCTGTCATTGCCGGGAAGCGCGGGCCGAGTTCCTCATAGTTCTTGCCGCGCAGAGGATTTTCGGGGAACAGGTTGATATGGTCGGCGATAATCATCACGTCACCTACACGGAACTCCTTGTTCATGCCGCCGGCAGCGTTGCTGACAAACAGCGTCTCCACGCCGAGAGCCTTCATGACACGCACGGGGAATGTCACCTGCTTCATGTCATATCCCTCATAGTAGTGGAAACGGCCCTGCATTGCCATGACGTATTTGCCGCCGAGGTTGCCGAATATCAGCTTGCCGGAATGTCCCTCAACGGTTGACACTGGGAAGTTAGGTATGTTCTTGTATTCCAGTTCCTTGATTATCTCTATATGGTTGGCTAGGTCGCCAAGTCCTGTGCCGAGGATGATGCCGATTTTGGGCAGTTTGGATACTTCCTTGCGGATGAACTCCTCGGTATCCTTTATCAGTTGGAGCATTGTTTTTTCCATATCTGTTGTTCTTTTGCTTGTTTGTATATGATGAGTGAGTAGAGCGTCATCTGTTTGTTCTGTCGTAATAACCCGCGGGACGGTGGGATTGTTTGCCGGCAGGGCTAAGCGTCGTATATCGCGTTGAGCGGATTCTCCTTCTCGTTGATAGCCTTCTCTACCGCTCCGATGAGGTCATCTCCGGAAGGGCCGGGCAGCATACGCACCTCGATAGGCAGCATGAATGTCAGCGGTTTCAGGTGCTGCGGATAATATGGGTTGCTCAAAAGGCGCATAGCATCTTTTTCCGTGGTGACGATAATCTTATGCATGCCAGCGAGCTTATCGAACCGCTTTGATATTTCCTCAATATCCTTTCGTGAGAAATCATGGTGGTCGGGATAGTGTGCTATACGCTTGAGGAAGGGATAGCCTTTGAAATGGCGGACGAACTGCCTGGGGTTGGCAATGCCTGTTATCAGCAATGCCGCATCTTCTTCCTTGAGTTCTTCCAGCGAAGCGCGGTAGGGCGCATCATCTGGAAATACCGGCTTGATGTCGCGGTATACATACCGTGAGAAATAAGGCGTCTGGTAGGACATAAGGTCCATGCCTTTGACCAAAAGCCGGTAGTCTATCGGCTTCATCTCCTCATTGCATTTGGTGACTATGACAAAATCAGCACGGTTGACACCGCGTATCCCCTCTCGCAGCGTGCCGAGCGGCAACAGGTGGTCGTTGGCTATCGGGTGATAGAAGTCTGTCAGGAGTATCGAGACTTTAGGCTTGATGTAGCGGTGCTGGTAGGCATCGTCGAGTATCACCAAGTTAATGTCCGGAAAATCCTGCAACAGCCGTTTCACCCCCTCCACTCTGTTCTCGCATACCGCGACCTTGACTATTCGGCTGAACTTCTGGTAGAACAGGCAGGGTTCGTCGCCTATGGTGTCAGGTGTGCTTTTGGCATTGGCAAGCACATACCCCTTTGTCTTGCGCCGGTATCCACGGCTGAGGACCCCGATGTTGTAGCGTGATGCAAGGTTGTTGAGCAGATACTCCACGTGCGGAGTTTTGCCCGTGCCGCCTACGGTGAGATTGCCAACACAGATTACCGGTATGTCAAATACCACTTGGCGTATCAGATGCTTGTCAAACATCTTGTTACGCAAATATACGGCAAATCCGTACAGCCAGGAAGCAGGGGTCAGCAGTCCTGTCAACAGCTTGTCTATGTAGTCGGAGCGTGTCATCGGGTGAGAAAGAGATTATTGAGGGGGATGGGGTGTTACTTCATTATTGATAGTCAAATATGATTACCGGCATGAGAGCTTGGGCGTGACTGCGGTTTAGCAGCCGCTGCACGCTGTATATCAGACGAATGTCATACTGCTGACCAAGCACCTTGGCGAGTGCGTTCATGCTTCCGTCGTTCTGAAGTTCCGAAATCATGTCGAGCAGCGAGCTTTCGGCCTCGGGGTACACGCTCACATTGTATCGATTGGGGATGCCGGCTCGTTTTGCAGCCTCTGCAATTGCCGTGTCGAGCGAGCCGAGCTCATCTACCAGCCCAAGTTTCTTTGCCGTTATGGCGTTCCACACGCGGCCTTCAGCAAACTTCTCCACGTCTTCGGCTTTCATCTTGCGGCCTGTTGCCACGCGGTTGACAAACTTGCCGTACATATCCTCGATTGAGGCTTGCATGACCCGGCTTTGTGCTTCAGTCATGGGCGAGAATACATTGGGGTAAGAGCCGGCTGCATAGGTGTTGACCGTTTGAGGCGAGATGCCAAGGTTGTGGGCAAGCCCGGTAAACTGCGGCACCATGCCGAAAATGCCAATTGACCCGGTTATGGTCAGCGGGTCAGCGTAAATCTTGTCTGCGCAGCATGAAATCCAGTAGCCTCCCGAAGCTGCGTAGTCACCCATAGACACGATAACCGGCTTTTTCTTGCTCTTGAGATAGTCGAGGGCCTCGCCTATCTCGGCGCTGCCGAATACGGAGCCTCCAGGGCTATTTACGCGGAGAACCAACGCTTTAACGTCATCGTCGTCAGCCAAATCAGTTATTATGGGGACAAGTTTCTCGCAATCGATACCGTCCTTGCTGCCTTCCAAAATTTCGCCGCAAGCATACAATACCGCAACTTGATTGTCAGAACCATGTGCAATGTCAATTGAACTGTGTGCTACCGCAGATGCACTCACGATGTTCAGGTCGTCAATGTCAACACCGGCTGCACGAGCGAGTATGTCACCGACATTACGCTTATTGACAAGGCGGTCAACAAGCTTTGCAGACAGTGCGGCTTCAGCGTCGCGCAGCATTATGATGCTGTTGACGAGGCTGTCAATGTCAGTCATCTTCATATTGCGACTACCTGCGATTTCATCGCCCATGAAATTCCACATTTCTCGATAGAGTGTATCGAGCTGCGCCCTTGCCGGCTCGCTCATCTCATTGAGCAGCACCGGCTCGACGGCAGACTTGTACGTGCCTACCTTGAAGACCTGAAACGATACGCCTATCTTGTCGAGCAAATCCTTGTAATAAAGCGTTGTGCCTGATATGCCGTGCAGCGACACGCTTCCGTTTCTGTTGAGCAGCACAGAGTCTGCGGCTGATGCCACATAGTAATCGCCCTGAGAATATGAATCTGCGTATGCGATGACTTTCTTTCCGCTCTTTTTGAAATCGAGCACTGCCTCCCGCAATGCGTGTAGCGTCGCGGGGGACGCGCTTGCCCCGTCACATTTAATGTACAGGGCTTTTATGTCGCGGTTGTCGGCACCCTCTTTCAGCCCCTTGACGAGTGTTCGCAGCGACTGCGGACGCTCTATGTTGCCTGACAGCAGTGCAGGGTAGCTGAACTCGGCTGAACTCTCGGTCTCGTCAATTGCGCCCTTCAGGTTGAGGCACATTATGCTGTTGTCCGTTATTTGCTCGGTTTGCCCTTTGCCCTGCGATGCCAACAGGCTGATAATCACAATAACGGCGACAGCACCGAAAAGCACCATTGCCAACCATGCCCCCATAAAGGAGGAAAGGAGTTGCTGGAAAAATTTCTTCAACATATCGGTATGCGGTATATGTTATGCTACATATATTTGCTGTCAGAAGCCAAGACTGGCAACTGTCGCCTTCATGTCTTCGGCAAGGCGTTCTGCCTCTGCCACGGTGTGTGCCTCGGAATAGATGCGTATGATCGGTTCTGTATTGGACTTGCGCAGGTGTACCCAACTGTCATCGAAGTCAATCTTCACTCCGTCGATGTCGGTTATGCGGCAGTCTGAATAATGCTCCTTGACCCTTGCGAGCAATCCGTCCACGTCTGTGCCAGGCTGAAGCTGTATCTTGTTTTTCGAGATTTCGTATGAGGGATATGTGCGTTTCAGTTCGCTTACCCTCTTTCCGCTCTTGGCAAGCAGTGAGAGAAACAGAGCCACACCCACGAGTGCATCGCGTCCGTAATGCAGTTCGGGATAGATGATACCGCCGTTGCCCTCACCTCCGATGACGGCGTTTGTCGCCTTCATCTTAGCTACGACATTGACTTCGCCAACTGCAGCAGCGTTGTATGTGCAGCCGTGCTTTTCAGTCACGTCGCGCAGTGCTCGCGAACTGCTGAGGTTGGAAACTGTCGGACCCTTGGTATGCGACAGCACGTAGTCTGCCACGGCCACGAGCGTGTATTCCTCAACAAACATTTCGCCGCCGTCCATGACTATCGCCAGACGGTCTACGTCGGGGTCTACCACAAAGCCGACATCTGCGCCGCTTGTACGCATGACTTCAGAAATTTGAGTCAGGTTCTCGGGTATCGGCTCTGGATTGTGCGCAAATTTGCCGTTAGGCTCGCAGTTCAGTTCGATGATGTCCTTGACACCCAACTCGCGCAGCAGCTGAGGAATAGCTATACCGCCGACAGAGTTGACTGCATCGACAGCTACTTTGAACCTGGCAGCCGAGATGGCAGCTGCGTCCACAAGCGGCAATGCCTTCACCATGTCGATATGGCGAAGCAGCGAGGTGTGGTCGGTATATATCTTGCCTATGCGGTCGTATGTTGCGTACTCCAGTTCTTCCTGTTCGGCGATGCGTATGACCTCCTTGCCGGCAGCGTCATCGAGAAACTCCCCTGCTGCATCGAGCAGTTTGAGGGCGTTCCACTGTGCCGGGTTGTGGCTTGCGGTAATTATGATGCCGCCGTCAGCGCGGTGCGAAGTGACTGCGAGCTCGGTTGTCGGCGTTGTGGCAAGACCGAGGTCAACCACGTCAAAGCCGACAGCAGCGAGTGTGCCGCACACGAGATGCCGCATCATGTCGCCGGTCACACGTGCGTCACGTCCTACGACAATGCACCCGCAGTGTCCGTTGCTCTGCCGCTTGATGAACGTGGCGTATGCTGCTGCAAACTTGACTATGTCATTTGCTCCAAGACCTTCCCCGGAGGGACCTCCTATTGTGCCGCGTATTCCGGAGATTGATTTTATGAGTGCCATTTATTGTCATTTTTTGAGCCGTGCATCAGTATTCTGCACGGTAATATTTCACATTGTATATATAAGGCAGACATTGGCTCTGGTCTGTCTGAAAACCGTAGTATGAGCGCATCACGAGGTTGACCTCGGAGTTGTAGCCTAGATACTTGAGAGGCATCTGTATGCCAGTGCCGTAGGTCATAGAGCCGACGTATGTAGGCTCGTCATATATGAATTTCGTAGCGCCGAGCGAGGAGTCCATGTCATCGCCGTTGCCCTCTCGGGGCGCGTCAATTCCCTGATACATATACTTCAGGTTTTGGCGCACAAAGCGGAAATACACGGCATCTCCCTTTTCAGCTTTTGTGTCAGGGTCTCCGGCATTCACCACTTGCATGTATATATATCCGTCCTCATCGAGCTTGTAGAACGGGGCATCTGTGCCGGTAATGAAATTGTTCTCCTCGGGAAGTTCCAATTCGATTTTCTGGTTGGCCATATACCAGTTGGTCGCTTTTTCCTCTTCGCGCAGCAAGTCGGAATAGCTCTTGCCCTCTTCGCACGACGCAAATGTCATCGACAGCGACAATGCTGCGGCTATGGTCAGTATGTATTTGGTTATCTTCATATTATATCGTATTTGCTATTGTTTGTCGCGTGTAGGCATGACTATCTTCTCCGGTTTTGTCTTTCTCACCTTAGTGTCAAATTCGGGCATCACGTTGATGAGGGCTTTACGGCAGCGTTCCAGCCGTGTCTCAGCATCGCCGTCGCGGTACTCTCCTCCGGCAGCCATGACATGACCTCCGCCGCCGAAATATCGTGAACAGATTTCATTCACAGGGAAGCCGTTGACACTGCGGGCGGACACCTTCACCATATTGGTTTCTTCGCGCAAGAAGAATGAATATACCACGCCGCGTATTTCCAGAGGGATGTTCACAACCCCCTCGGTGTCGCCGCGCTCATACCCGAACCGTTTCAGCTCCTCCATGTTGAGAGTGATGACTGCGGCGTGGTGCTGCGGAAAAACCTCGAGCTTCTCATACAGCGCGTATGACTGCAAGCGCAGGCTGTCATAGCTGCGTGTTTCCAGCGCCTCTTTGACTATGCGCTGTTTGTCAACGCCCTTTTCAAGCAAGCGCATCAATATCTCGTATGTCTCGGGGTTGTCGCAGTTGACAGAAAAGTTGCGCGTGTCGGTTATAAGGCCTGTGCAGAGAGCCGTGGCGGCATCTTTGTCCAACGCGCTGTATAGCCCGAGTGCCGCAATCAGGCGGAAAACGACTTCGCAGGTCGAGGACATCTTCGGATACGAGAATGTGATGTCCGCGAAATAATCCGGATCTTCATGATGGTCTATCAGAACCTTCTTGCAGCTGGCCTCTTGGATCAAAGGGGCAAGAGCATCCTGACGGTAAGGCTTGTTGAAGTCGCAGCAGATTATCAGGTCGGCGTTGGCGATCTTTTCCTTCGCGTAATCAGGATATTTGGTCGCGGCGACTACATCTTTCATCCCTGGCACAAACGAGAGTGACTTGGGTGCAAGGTCGGGTGTCACTACAACGGCGTGGTGTCCTGTAGCGTTAAGCAGCAAGCACAGTCCCAGCGTCGACCCTATCGCGTCGCCGTCGGGACGGACATGACATGTCAACACTATCTCTTGCGCACTGTCTATCAGCCGCTTAAAGGACTTCAAATCCTGTGTGTCAAAGATTTTACTATTCATAATTCATTTTCAACTTACAAAGATACAAATTATCTCAGAAATTGTGACTATCTTTGCGTTGAAATTGCATCACACTCTCGTCCCCTGTCCAGATGTGCCAGGGGGCAGGTGGAAAACGATTAAGTCAAATGCATACAAGAGAAGAGAAACTGGAGGCTTTCGGCAAACTGCTCGACATCCTCGATATACTGCGCGTGAAATGTCCGTGGGACGCTAAACAAACCAATGAATCCCTTCGCCCAAACACTGTTGAGGAGGTATATGAGCTGGCTGACGCTCTGATGTCCGATGACTCCCCGAACATCCGCAAGGAGCTCGGCGACGTGCTGCTTCATGTGGTGTTCTATTCCAAAATCGCTTCCGAAAAACAGGATTTCGACATTGCAGATGTCTGCAATTCTTTGACTGACAAATTGATATTCCGACACCCCCATGTGTTTGGCAACGTTCAGGCTGATGATGCCGAGCAAGTGACCAAGAATTGGGAAGAGCTGAAGCTGAAAGAGAAAGGAGGCAACAAGACAGTCCTTGCCGGTGTGCCGGCTGCACTGCCGGCTCTCATCAAAGCCAACAGAATACAGGAGAAAGCCGCTAATGTAGGCTTCGACTGGGAGAAGCCAGAACAGGTGTGGGACAAGGTGAAGGAAGAAGCCGCTGAAGTTGAGCAAGAAATCAAAAACGGGAACACCTCTGGCGTTGAGCAGGAGTTCGGCGACCTGATGTTTGCTGTCATCAATGCCGCAAGGCTCTACCACGTCAACCCCGAGAACGCTCTCGAGGCAACTAACCGCAAGTTCATCAGACGCTTCAACCATATCGAGAAACGCTCGCACGAGATCGGCAAGCCGCTGCGCGACATGACGCTCGCTGAAATGG
The DNA here is from genome assembly GCA_002404675.1 of Porphyromonadaceae bacterium UBA4702. Lineage (GTDB taxonomy): Bacteria > Bacteroidota > Bacteroidia > Bacteroidales > Muribaculaceae > Lepagella. The sequence continues at coordinate 42,757 of DHKE01000086.1, forward strand.
ACGAGCTGTGGAACGAGGCTAAAAGACTCGAGCAGGACTAAAAATCAATAGCCTGTGAAACTCTGCATCACCGAGAAACCGAGTGTTGGCAAGGACATCGCGCACATACTGGGCGCAAACGCGCGGCGTGACGGGTATTTTGAAGGCTCGGAATACTGTGTGACTTGGACTTTCGGACACCTGTGCTCCCTCAAGGAACCGCACGATTACCGTCCTGACTGGAAGCCGTGGGCGTTGTCGCGGCTTCCTATGATTCCTGACCGTTTCGGCATAAAGCTGATTGACCAGGATAGCATCAAGCGTCAGTTCGCTGTCATCGAAAAGCTGATACAGGAGTGTGATGAAGTGATAAACTGCGGCGATGCCGGCCAAGAGGGCGAATTGATACAGCGATGGGTGATGCAGAAGGCGAAATGCAACAAGCCTGTTTCGCGGCTGTGGATAAGTTCGCTGACCGACGAGGCAATACGCGAGGGCTTCAAGAACCTACGCCCGTCTGCCGACCTCGACCCTCTATACACAGCAGGACTGTGCCGTGCCATAGGCGACTGGATATTGGGCATCAACGCCACAAGGCTCTATTCGCTCAAATACGGCACAAACAGGCAAATCCTCTCGATAGGACGTGTGCAGACACCTACCCTCGCACTGATAGTGAACCGCCAGCACGAGATAGACAATTTCGTGCCGCGCACGTATTGGGAGCTGAAGACAGAATACCGCAACGTGCTGTTCGCAGCGCAGAACAAGGGATACGACACAGAGGAGAAAGCGAAGGAGGCTTTGGAGGCTGTCAAGGGAACAATTCTGACTATCGAGGACGTTAGCCGCAAAAAAGGGAAGGAAGCCCCGCCCAGGCTGTTCGACCTGACTTCGCTGCAGGTGGAGTGCAACAAGCGGTTCGGCATGGGAGCTGAGGAAACGCTGCGCACCATCCAGAGCCTGTATGAGAAGAAGGTAACTACTTATCCTCGTGTTGACACCACCTACCTAACCGAAGACATCTATCCTAAGTGCGGCAAGATACTTAACTCGCTCAACGGCATGGCTGATTTGCTCACGCCGCTGCGTGGCAGCAAGTTGCGCAAAAGCAAAAAGGTGTTTGACAACTCCAAAGTGACTGACCACCATGCCATTATCCCTACTGGCGAGCCGTTGCCGCCCCTCTCCCCTACGGAGCAGAATGTGTTTGACACCATCGCCAAGCGGTTCATCTCTGTCTTCTACCCTGACTGCGAATTTGAACAGACTACGGTGAAAGCAAATGCCGGAAGTGTAGCGTTCAAGGCTACCGGACGAGTTATCCTCAACCAAGGCTGGAAATCCGTCTATGCTCGCGATAAACAAAACCAAGAGGAGCCCATAGACGACAAGGAGCAGGAAACAGCTGTAATGCCACCGTTTACCCCTGGTGAGTCTGGCCCTCACTCTCCGAAACTTGTCACCAAAACTACACAGCCTCCGAAGCCGTACACCGAGGGTACGCTACTTAAAGCCATGGAGACCGCCGGCTCACAGGTCGATGACGAAGAATTGCGCGAAGCGCTGAAAGCTAATGGCATTGGCAGGCCGTCAACTCGCGCAGCCATTATCGAAATCCTGTACAAGCGCGGCTACATACGCAAGGAGAAGAAAAGCATCCGCGCCACGGACGCCGGCATACACCTGATTTCGCTGATACGCGAGGAGCTGCTCAAGAGCGCGAAACTCACAGGTATCTGGGAGGGCAGGCTGCGTGACATAGAGTACGGCCGCTACAGCGCAAAGGAATTTATTGATATGCAGAAGCGTATGATTTCGGAGATTACACTCTCTGTGCTGCAAGACAATTCCAACCGCCGCATCATCGCTGAATTGCCTACCGATAAAGAGGAGAAAACGAAAAAGAAGGCCGCGAGCAACAAATCCAACAAAACTGCGCAGTAGCGCGTTGTATCTGAAGTATGTAAGTCCATACGCCTAAACGGACAATGAAATGGATACAAATCTGCTCATACAATATATACTCGTAGCACTGCTGCTCATAGCAGTATGTGTGTGGACGTTCCGCAGAAGAATCAAACACAAAAAAAGGAATGACGGTTGCTGCGGCTGTTCCATGAGCCGCATTTGCCACGAAAAACAGCAGTCACCAGACAGCTGCACTGGAAACGGCTCTGACGCAAAGCAGAACGAGGAAGCTCAATAATTACTGAGCCTCCTCCCCTATTCATTCATGCGAGCAGTTTACAACGCCCTCAACAGTGACACGAGCGCGTGGAATGTGCTTTGCGGAGCGCGTGTCCAGAAATCCTCATACTGCGATATGTTCTCGCCCGACCCGGGTGTGTCGCTTATGGCGCGGACTATCAGGAACGGAACGCCGCGCAGTGATGCTGTCTGCGCTATGGAAGCTGACTCCATGTCGACGGCAAGCGCCTGCGGGAAGTGCGACTTAATTTCGCGGATTTCCTCCTCGGCTGTGATGAACTTGTCTCCGGAGCATATCAATCCGTATTTCACGCTTTCGCCGAGTACATTATGCGCTGTCTCCAGCATACGTACGTCAGGCCGCATCAGCGTGGGCAATCCGTATGCAGCGCCGTATTCTGTGCCCGGGCCGCACCACACATCATGGTACGCCACACTGTCAGCGACAAGAACGTCGCATATCCCCATTGACAGGTCTGCACCCCCGGCCACGCCGCTGTTTACCAGCAAGTCTGGGTGTTCCGCTTCAATAAGGGTGTTGGCGTTGAGCGCAGAGTTTACCTTGCCTATACCGCACTCCATGACACATACGTCGTGCGTGCCGATTTTGCCGTCTATGATTTCCACGCCTGCAACAGTGCGCAACGACTTGTTTTCCACAAGCGGCAACAGCAAGTCTATCTCCTTGCGCATCGCCGCGATTATTCCTATTTTCATATTCCACTCCGAATTTTGCCGCAAATATAACCAATTATCGCGCGATTGCCAACTCCGCATTGCCGATATTCCCAAAACATTTTGTATCTTCGCAGTTGATTAATACGCAATGTTATGAAAACCATGAAGATATGGAGTGACCAACCCTCCGACAGACAGCTCGACGAGATAACACGCGACCTTCGCGCCGGGCAGATTATGATATGGCCGACAGACACAATCTACGGCATTGCCTGTGACGCGCTCAACCCTAAGGCTATTGAAAAGATATGCCGTCTCAAAGGGTTGAACCCCGAAAAGAACAACCTGTCGATAGTATGTGCAGACATTTCGCAAGCAGCCGAGTATGCTCGTTTTGACAACCGCGTGTACCAAATGCTGCGCAACAATACGCCAGGGCCGTTCACATTTCTGTGCCGCAGCATATCCACGCTGCCTCGCGCATTCCGGGGGAGGAAGACCGTCGGCATACGCATACCGGCGTGCAACACCTGCACCGCCATTGCCCGTCGGCTCGGCAACCCTGTCCTCACAACTTCGATAGGATTTGAGGACGAGGATTACGCTATCCAGCCATCGCTGATAGCCGAAGCATACTGTGACCGGGTAGACATGTTCCTCGAAGGTGAAAACGGCGCTACAGAACCCTCGACGACAATAGACTGCACAGGTGACGAGCTGGAGATAGTCCGTCAGGGCATCGGCATCCTCCGATAAAGCTGACCAGCTGTCATATCAGCAATTCGGGCGCTACGCCGACGGGCAGGTGGTTCAGGTATCTGTCTCTCAAACGCTGTGCATCGGCGGGCATGTCTAAGTCAGTACAGATGTCATCGGCAGCTGACACGAGTACCTCTTTGATTTCGAGCGAGTCGAGATAGTATTGCGGGATAGCAGAGTAGCCGAGGATTGCCCCGATTATATTGCCTGCTACAGCTCCGGTTGAATCGCTGTCGCCGTCATGGTTGACAGCGCAAACTATGCACTTCTCGAAGTCGTCGGTATAGCGCATCACGCTGAACAGGGCAATGGCCAATGCCTCGTCTGCGACCCAGCCCTCGCCGAGTTTGCGGATAGCTGAAACATCATCTGTATTTGATTCTGCAAGTTCCAAAGCCTCGATAATTAAGCCTTGAAACGGATTGAAGCTATACTTGGCATTCCCCTTTCGAGGACGAACCTCTTCTAAAGCCATAGACACTATGTCCGAGAAGTCGTGTCTGCCAACGGGCATATCCACAGACAAGAGCATGCAAAATCGCAAGATGCTGACAAACAATTCAGATGCAAATGTGCTGGCTATGTGCTTATGTGTGATTTCAGCAGCCATTCCGCCGAGGCGTGCCATCTTGTTGAACCCATTGGCGCAATTGTAATGGACTCCATTGAAAATCCCTATGGGGGCGACACGCATTACACCGCCGCAGCCTTTGGAATTGTTGCAGACTTCATAGCCTTTGGCAACGCTTGCCAACGCACTCATACAGGTCATTCCCGGAGCTCGACGTGACCAGAGCGTGCGTATATGGCTTAGCCAGCTGTCTGACTGCTTGGCCGGTGAAACTGTCTGTGTCTTGAGCCAGTTCAGATACGCCTTCTCAATGTATGGCAAAGTTGTTTCAGGCTCGATTACTTCATAGTTGTGTCCAACGACACTGTTCATCAGCCCTTCGAGAGTGAAGAGCGTCATCTGCGTGTCATCTGAAAAGCGGGCTATTCCTCTGTTGTCCGTGACATATCTCGTTATCCCCTTGCCACCGAAACGCTTGCGGATTTCAGAAAGGCTCATGAACTCAACGGTATAGCCGAGAGCATCGCCGACAGCACCGCCTACGAGTGAGCCTCGGCAATAGACCCGAAACTCGTCATAACTGAATACTGGGTTTCTCATAATGCGTTGTCGCACAAATTATTGGGTTTGGGCTTCCTTTTCAGTCCTTGCAGGGTCGAGAGGATGTCCTTCACTCCGAAGTACATAGCCAAAAAGCCATACAGGACTAACATTCCAGACAATGCTGCAACATCGAACAAAAATGGAGCGCCTGTAATAAATACAATGACACTTGCGATTATGAACAGCAATCCGAGAAGAGCCGCAATTATTGCTGTCATCAGGGAGAAAATCAGGAAACAGTTGAAATATTTAGGTCTTGGAGGCAGGATAGCCTCAAGTGGCACGCCGGCATGTGCTTCGTGATACGCTTCATAATTGAGGTTATATGTGTTATTGGCAATTTCAATGCATTGTTCAGGGGTGGGGGCGGATTTGAGCGATGAGTTCGCCCTGTGCAAGTTCACGCATTTGGCTGTCGAACCAAAGGCGAAGAGACCGAATACCGCCAAGGCAACCCAGTTGCTGACTTCTGTCGTAAGCATGTCAACCCCGACTACTAAAGTGGTGATTATTAGATATGCGGCTGTTATTGTCTCAATTGTTGCCTCGCGTGAGAGGCGTTTGCCGAATGAGGAGACATTTCCGGTATATACATCTTCAAGAATACTTGATACTTGTGTTGCGGCTTCATACATAACCGTTTGTTTCATCAAGCGATTTATGAGCCAAGAAATCGCAAAAACGCCAATAAGGGCGAATATGAATGAATTGTTGGTGACAGTGTCATTGCCTATCCAACCTAAAACCGGATAGATTATGATCCAAAGGACGAAGTAGAAGCTGGTTTTCATACGAGGATGAATTGCTGGTGAAACGGATGAGTTGCTGGTGAAAACATCAGAGCCGCAGGGAGTTTCAAGCCATGCGGCTCTGACGTGTATGAGGTTATGGGTATTAACCGAGGAAGCTGAGAAGCACACCGGCTGCAACAGCAGAACCGATGACACCTGCCACATTCGGACCCATAGCGTGCATCAGCAGGTAGTTGGTCGGGTCATATTCCAAACCGAGGTTGTTCGAAATACGCGCAGCCATCGGCACGGCTGACACACCTGCATTGCCGATCAAGGGGTTGATCTTGCGGTCTTTGCGCAGGAACAGGTTCATCAACTTGACTGACAATACACCAGCCGACGACGCAATGACGAATGCGAGGAAACCAAGACCGAATATTTTCAACGTGTCAACGGTCAAGAACCTGTCCGCCTGTGTCGATGCACCCACGGTGAGGCCAAGGAGAATGGTAACAATGTCGGTCATGGCATTGCTTGCTGTCTTGGCAAGGCGCGATGTCACGCCGCTCTCACGCAGTATGTTGCCGAAGAAGAGCATGCCCAGCAAGGGGATGCCGGAAGGCACGACAAAGCAAGTGAGGATAAGGCCGACGATGGGGAAAATGATTTTCTCATTCTGGCTGACTACACGCGCCGGTTTCATCTTGATAAGACGCTCCTTGCGTGTAGTGAACAGGCGCATCAACGGGGGCTGGATAAGCGGTATCAATGCCATGTACGAATATGCTGACACCGCTACTGCTCCGAGCAACGTCGGATCGAGCTTTGAAGTGGTGAAAATGGCAGTCGGGCCGTCAGCACCGCCTATAATGGCTACACAACCGGCCTGAAGCGGGTCAAAGCCAAGCAGCAGCGAGAGCATATATGCCCCGAAGATGCCGAACTGGGCACACGCTCCGATGATCATCAGTTTGGGATTGGCAAGGAGGGCGCCAAAGTCGGTCATTGCGCCGATGCCGAGGAAAATCAGCGGCGGATACCATCCTTTCTCAACACCGTTGTAGAGGATATTAAGTACGCTGCCAGGCTCATAGATGCCGATTTCCATGCCCTCCTGAAACGGTATGTTGCCGATGAGCATACCGAACCCGATAGGCACGAGCAGCAGCGGCTCGAAATTTTTCTTTACCGCAAGGTAGACGAAGAAACAGCCCACCAGCAACATGACCAGGTTTGTGTATTCGCAATTCGCGAAACCGGTGAAATTCCAGAATGTTTGGACGGTGTTGCTGATGAAATCACCGAAGGTGGAAGAACTTTGTGTGAGAATCATAATGTGTCTTATCTGTACTGTGGGTCAGTATCATTCTATAATCATTATGTCAGCACCTTCAAGCACTGAATCTCCTGCATTGACGAGTATTTTAGTCACCGTTCCTCCTTTTTGGGTGTGGATGTTGTTTTCCATCTTCATGGCTTCAAGCACACAGACGGTGTCGCCCGCCTTGACGGTGTCGCCCGCCTTGACGCTGAGTGAAATGACGGTGCCTGGAAGCGGAGACTTCACGGCAGCTGCTCCGGAAGAGGCGGCGACGGGTGAAGCAATCACCTTTCCGCCATCCTCATTGCGAGGTGCTGCGGCGGGACGCTTCATGCTGCCGGCGACAGATGGCTTTACCTGTCCTTCGGAATCAATCTCCACCTTGTATGGTACGCCGTTGACCTCTACTTGCACAGAATCGCCAACGATGTCGCCCACGCCGACCGTAAACTTGATGCCGTTTATCTTATACTTGTATTCTTTGAGTTTCATCTTGTTTGTGTTTTCAGATTTGGGGTGTTGTTGCTATTGGAATGCTGTCAGGACAAACGGTTCTTAGACACGGGTTGTTCCGGAACGTGACGAATGTTGTATATCTTGGAGTTCCAAGGGCTGTATGCCCTTTTCATGCGGCGTAGCGTGAGTATGGTGCGTTCCATATCATGCCCCTTGCCGTCGAGATGCTCTGCAAGGGCCAGAGAGATTGCGGCAATGACTTCTCCTGAGTCGGGGCTGTTGGCATTGCAGTTTTCACCCGCAGCGGCTGCGCCTGTAGCTTCAATTTTTTTCTTGGTCAGCAGTTTTGCGGAAATCTTGCCGAAAATCCCGAACAGAATGCTGAGAACAGCAAGGGCAAGAACGACAATGACCATGGCTATGACGGTGATGCCGCCGCCGAAACTGTCATTCTTTTGCGCATATTCCTTTTTCTCCTGCTGCGTCATGCCTTTGCGCGGCTGCACTTCAGGCGCGGACTGCACTTCTTTGCTTGCTTCCCCACTGACATTGGCGGTCACGGTCTGTTCGGTACGGACTGCTTCTGTGCCAGCATCTTGGGTCGGCATAATAGCAAAAGCCGACGGGGAGAAAATCCCCGTCAGCATTATCATGCCGACAACCGAAGTTCTTAAAACTTTGCTTGTCATTGTGTTTTTGTTTACAGAGGTATGTTGCCGTGCTTCTTTGCCGGGTTCGTCTGCTTCTTGGTAGCGAGCATCTGAAGGGCGCGGATAACGCGGAAACGGGTATTGCGCGGCTCGATGACATCATCGATATAGCCGTACTTGGCTGCGTTGTAGGGGTTGGCAAACAGGTTGCGGTATTCCTCTTCCTTCTCCTTGATGTATGCCTTGGGGTCTTCCTGGTTCTTGGCTTCCTTGGCATAGAGCACGCCTACTGCGCCCTCGGCGCCCATAACTGCGATTTCGGCAGTGGGCCAAGCGTAGTTCATGTCGCCGCGCAGCTGCTTGCAGCTCATCACGATGTGGGAACCGCCGTAGCTCTTGCGCAGTGTCACAGTCACCTTGGGTACAGTTGCCTCGCCGTAAGCGTAGAGCAGTTTTGCGCCGTGGAGGATGACTGCGTTGTATTCCTGTCCTGTTCCGGGGAGGAAGCCGGGGACATCGACGAGTGTCACCAAGGGGATGTTGAAGCAGTCGCAGAAACGCACGAAGCGGGCTGCCTTGCGCGAAGCGTTGCAGTCGAGCACACCTGCGAGCACCTTGGGCTGGTTGGCAACTACGCCGACAGACTGCCCGTTCATGCGGGCGAAGCCGATGATGATGTTCTTGGCATAGTCCTTCTGTACTTCGAGGAACTCGCCGTTATCGACGATTGCGCCGATAACCTCATACATATCGTATGAACGCTTGGGATTGTCAGGAACGATGTCGTTGAGCTTGTCCTCGAGGCGGTCGATGGGGTCTGTGCAGTTTACCAGCGGTGTCTCCTCCATGTTGTTCTGCGGCATGAAGCTGATGAGCTTGCGGATGAGCTGGAGTGCTTCTTCACCGTCCTCTGTGGCGAAGTGTGTCACGCCGCTCTTGGTAGCGTGTACGGATGCACCGCCGAGCTGCTCCTGGGTAACGTCTTCGCCAGTAACGGTCTTGACCACTGTCGGGCCTGTGAGGAACATGTAGGAGATGCCTTTGGTCATGATGGTGAAGTCAGTCAGTGCGGGGCTGTACACTGCGCCGCCGGCACATGGCCCGAGGATAGCGGAAATCTGGGGAACAACACCGGATGCGAGGATGTTGCGTTTGAAGATTTCAGAGTAGCCTGCGAGTGCGTTGATACCCTCCTGGATACGTGCGCCGCCTGAGTCGTTCAGGCCGATGATAGGTGCGCCCATCTTCATTGCGAGGTCCATGACCTTGCAGATCTTCTCTGCCATAGTCTCGGAGAGCGAGCCGCCGAACACTGTGAAGTCCTGTGCGAACACGTATACGAGACGTCCCTCGATAGTACCGTAACCGGTCACGACGCCGTCGCCGAGGATGTGTTTCTTGTCCTGTCCGAAGTTGGTGCAACGGTGAGTTACAAACATATCGAGTTCCTCGAAGCTGTCCTTGTCGAGGAGCTGGTCGATGCGCTCACGAGCGGTGTATTTGCCGCGAGCGTGCTGCTTTTCGATAGCCTTCTCACCGCCGCCGAGGCGTGCTTCGGCGCGTTTGTCGATGAGTTCCTGTATTTTTTCCTGTGATTTGCCCATTTTATATAGGTTGTTTATTGATTTCGATGATTATTTCTTGGATGGGTCTTCGCAGAGCTCTGTGAGGACAGCCTCGGTGCATTTCGGGTGGAGGAATGCAATCTGCAGGCCATCAGCACCCTGGCGCGGAGCCTTGTCAATCAGGCGGATGCCTTTCTCCTCGCACTCTGCGAGAGCGTTTGCAACGCCCGATTCGACGGCAAATGCCATGTGGTGCATACCGCCCTTGCCGCCGTTCTTCTCGATGAATTTGGCGATTGTGCTTTCAGGGCAAGTCGGCTCGAGCAGCTCGATTTTGGTGTCACCGACCTTGAAGAAAGCGGTTGTCACTTTCTGGTCTTCCACTACTTCAGTCTTGTAGCACTTGAAGCCAAGCACTTCTTCGTAGTACTTGATCGCCTCTTTCAGATTGGGAACGGCGATGCCAATGTGTTCGATATGTGAGATTTCCATACCTATGAATGATTTATGGTTATAAGTTCGTTGTCTGTTGTCCCGGAGGTCACTCCAAAACTCCGTGCAAAAATAGCGATTTTCCCCCGATTGGTCAAAACATTAACCTTTTTAAGTTGGGAAACTGCCGTAAAACCTCGCTGGCATGATTGAAAGTGCAGTTTGTGGGGAAATTATAGTGCGAGATTGTGGAAAAATTGCGATATTTGCGGAAAAATTTCGTGACCGATGGAAATAACAGCACAAGAATTGGCATCGCTGGTAGGCGGGACCGTTGACGGTGACGCGACTGCCAGGATTTCCAATTTTGCCAAAATAGAAGAAGCCTTGCCAGGTTGCATCACTTTCCTGGCCAACCCCAAATATGAGCATTTCATATACACCACACGCGCTACGGCAGTGCTTGTAAGCAAGGATTTCAAGCCGTCGCATCCGGTGGATGCCACCATGATACGCGTCAATGACCCGTATGCCACGCTTGCGGCAATGCTGCGGCACATAGAGTCGATGCGCCCGATGCCTTCCGGCATCGAACAGCCGGCGCACATTTCTGCCGGAGTTGTTGTCCCAGCCGGGTGCTACATAGGTGCTTTCGCATATATCGGCAAGGGTGTGCGTCTTGGCAAGAATGTCAAGATATATCCGCAGTCGTACATAGGTGACGGAGTGACAATTGGCGACGACACGGTGATACGCGCCGGTGTCCGCATCTATGAGGGGTGCGAGATCGGCTGCCGCTGCATCGTCCACTCAGGCGCAGTCATCGGCGCAGACGGCTTCGGCTTCGCTCCGACGGAGCATGGCTACGACAAGCTGCCGCAGACGGGCGGCGTGATAATTGCTGATGATGTGGAGGTAGGCGCAAATACGACCATCGACCGCGCAACATTCGGCAATACCCGCATCGGACGCGGAACAAAGCTCGACAATCTGGTGCAGGTGGCTCACAATGTGGAGTTGGGCGAGAACAACGTCATGGCGGCTCAGGTGGGTGTAGCCGGGTCTACCAAAATCGGCTCTTGGAACCGTGTGGGTGGCCAGGTGGGATTTGCCGGCCATATCACCATTGGCAATAACAACGAAATCGGCGCACAGTCGGGCATCCCCAACAATGTCGGCGACAATGCCCGCATCATAGGCTATCCGGCAATTGACGCACGTCAGTTTGCCAAAAACCAAGTGTACATCAAGAAGCTCGCAGAGCTGTTCAACAATAAAACCAAATAAGAACCAAGCAAACCGATATACAAGACATGAACCAGTTGACTCTCAAAGCACCTTTCACCGTAAAGGGCAAAGGACTTCATTCGGGACTTGAAATAACAGCAGTTTTCCAGCCCGCACGTGCCAATCATGGCTATAAGTTCCGCCGCATCGACCTCGAGGACACCCCGGTAATTGACGCTGTAGCAGAGAATGTGGTGGAAACCACTCGCGGCACTGTATTGGGCAAAAAGAATGTAATCGTAAGCACGGTGGAGCACGCCCTCGCCGCGCTGTACGCTTCTGGCATCGACAACTGCCTCATTGACGTTGACGGCCCTGAACTCCCGATACTCGATGGCAGCGCAATACAGTATATCGACAACATCGAGGCTGTCGGCACTGAAGAGCTGAATGTAGAAAAGGACTACTATATTATTAAGGAGAAAACCTGTGTGCGCGACGAGGAGACCGGTTCGATGCTCACCATGTACCCAGACGACAATTTCAGCGTTGAGGTTATGGTGGAATACAACTCGGCTGTGCTGCCCAACCAGTTCGCGATACTCGACGACCTGGGCGACTTCAAGCAGGAAGTGGCAAGCGCACGCACATTCGTGTTTGTCAAGGAAATAGAAGCTCTCATGAACCATGGTCTCATCAAGGGCGGCGACCTCGACAACGCTATCGTGATATATGACCAGAAGGCGGAGCAGGAAACCATCGACCGCATCTGCGACATGGTGAATATGCCGCACATGACCCTCAACGAACTGGGCTACATCAATCCGAAGCCCCTGAAATGGGACAACGAGCCGGCTCGCCACAAGCTGGTTGACGTGATAGGCGACCTCGCATTGATAGGCCGTCCGCTGAAGGGCCGCGTGGTATCGATACGTCCGGGACACACCATCAATAACAAGTTTACCCGTATGCTCCGCAAGGAGGTCAAGCACACGGAGATACAAGCTCCGGTCTATAACCCCAACATTGAGCCGATAATCGACATCAACGGAATACGCAAACTCCTTCCCCACCGCTATCCTTTCCTGCTCATTGACAAGGTAATCAAGATAGACCGCAAGCACTGCGTCGCTGTCAAGAATGTCACCACAAACGAGCCGTTCTTTGTGGGCCACTTCCCCCAAGAGCCGGTAATGCCGGGCGTGCTTCAGGTAGAGGCAATGGCACAAGCCGCCGGCGTGCTCGTGCTCAACTATCTCGAAGAACCCGAACGCTACTCCACATACTTTCTCAAGATTGACAACGTGAAGTTCCGCCAGAAGGTCGTGCCGGGCAACACGCTGCTGCTCAACGTCAGCCTCATGACGGAAATCCGTCGCGGATGCGCCATTGTCAAGGGCTATGCGTTTGTAGGAGAGAAAATTGTGTGCGAGGCAGAGTTCATGGCTCAGATAATCAAAAACAAATAATCCTCTTTTTACCGACCTGCATATATGATAAGCAAATACACAGACATTTCCCCCGAAGCGCATATCGGCAACAACGTGCAGATAGACAGCTTCACCCGCATACACGAGGATGTGGAAATCGGGGACAACTGCATCATCCACAGCAACGTGACCATATTCCCCGGCGCACGCATCGGCAGCGGCGTGACCATATTCCCCGGCGCTGTCGTAGCGGGCATACCGCAAGACCTGAAGTTCCGAGGCGAGAAGACATACGCATACGTCGGCGACGGCACGGTCCTGCACGAGTGTGTCACAGTCAACCGTGGCACGGCATCCAAGGGAAAGACTGTCGTGGGCAAGAACTGCCTCATAATGGCGTACTGCCACATCGCCCATGACTGCGTGCTTGGCGACCGCGTGATAATGTCAAACGCCTCGCAGATTGCCGGCGAGGTGCGTATCGACGACGCAGCCGTAATAGGCGGCGGAAGCCTTATCCACCAGTTCTGCCACATTGGCAAGAACATAATGCTGCAAGGAGGCGCGTTGGTCAACAAGGACATACCGCCGTATGTCAAGGCTGCCCGCGAGCCGATTTCATACGTTGGACTTAACACGATAGGCATGCACCGCAACGGTTTCTCTGAGGAGGATATAGCCACGATTGCCGAAGTATACCGCATCATCTATCTCAGCGACCTGAATGTGTCAAACGCCGTGAAACTGGCCATGGAGACACTGCCGCAGACAAGCTTGCGCGACGAGATAATAGATTTCATCAACAACTCGCAGCGCGGCATCATACGCTCCGCCATAGGATGACGCTCCGCAGAACGACATGCGACAGAGGGATGCTTGTACAAGCACTCCCTCTGTCTACATAAAGCGTCTTGCACGCCCTTTATGCAGCTTGTCCGTATGCAGGATTAACATAGGGCAAATAACACTGCCGGGGCAAGACTTTTTATATGTGTACACTGCGCATCATCTCAGTTTTTATATTACCTTTGCAATAAAATCATACGGTCTACCCGACCTACAACAAACATATAACTACCATGGATATACAACGAATACACCTCAGTGCAGAACTGCCGGAAATGCCGACATTCGCAGAAGGCATCCGCCGCGCTCCCGACAGAGGTTATACCCTCACTCCCGAAAAGACTGTCACAGCTGTCCGCAACGCTTTGCGCTACCTCCCCGCCGAGTTGCATGAAAAGGTTGCTCCGGAGTTCCTCGAGGAACTCCGCACACGCGGCCGCATCTACGCCTACCGCTGGCGTCCGCAAGGACAGATAAAGGGCAAGCCTATCGACGAGTACAAGGGACGTTGCATTGAGGGCAAGGCTTTCCAGGTAATGATTGACAACAACCTGGACTTCGACGTTGCTCTGTATCCGTATGAACTTGTCACCTACGGCGAGACAGGACAGGTATGCCAGAACTGGCTTCAGTATTGCCTCATCAAAAAATACCTTGAGGAACTGACAGACGAGCAGACGCTCGTAATCGAATCTGGTCACCCCCTCGGATTGTTTCCCTCAAGCAAGGAGGCTCCGCGTGTCATCATCACCAACGCGATGATGGTCGGCCTCTTTGACAACCTCCACGACTGGCACGAGGCTATGCAGATGGGCGTAGCGAACTATGGCCAGATGACTGCCGGCGGCTGGATGTACATCGGCCCGCAGGGCATCGTGCACGGCACATTCAACACTCTTCTTAACGCTGGCCGCATGAAGCTCGGCATCCCCGATGACGGCGACTTGCGTGGACACCTGTTCATCTCGTCAGGCCTGGGCGGCATGAGCGGCGCACAGCCCAAGGCAGCCGACATTGCCGGCGCAGCATCTATCATCGCCGAGGTGGACGCTTCTCGCATCGAGACACGCCACAGCCAGGGCTGGGTGCAGCGCGTCACTGGCGACATCGCCGAGGCTTTCCGCTGGGCGAAGGAAGCGGAGGAAGAGCGCAAGGCTCTCTCTATAGCATACCACGGCAATGTAGTTGACCTGCTCGAGTATGCTGTCGAAAACGATATAAAGGTTGAGTTGCTCAGTGACCAGACATCTTGCCATGCAGTCTATGAGGGCGGCTACTGCCCCGCTAGCCTCACATTCGAGGAGCGCACACGTCTGCTTCACGAAAACCCCGAGGAGTTCCGCCGTCAGGTGGACATCTCGCTGCGCCGCCACTTCGAGGCTATCAAGAAGCTCGTGGCTCGCGGAACATACTTCTTCGACTACGGCAACTCGTTCATGAAGGCAATATACGATGCTGGCGTGAAGGAAATCTCGCGCAACGGCATCGACGAGAAGGACGGTTTCATCTGGCCGTCATACGTTGAGGACATCATGGGCCCGCGCCTGTTCGACTTCGGATATGGCCCGTTCCGTTGGGTATGCCTCAGCGGCAAGCATGAGGATTTGGTCAAGACTGACCATGCAGCTATGGAGTGCATCGACGTTAACCGCCGCTATCAGGACCGCGACAACTACAACTGGATACGCGATGCCGAGAAGAACGAGCTCGTGGTCGGCACACAGGCCCGCATCCTCTATCAGGACGCTATGGGCCGTCTGAAAATCGCCCTCCGCTTCAACGAGATGGTTCGCAACGGCGAGGTCGGCCCGATCATGCTCGGCCGTGACCATCACGATGTGAGCGGCACAGACTCTCCATTCCGCGAGACATCAAACATCAAGGACGGTTCAAACGTTATGGCTGATATGGCGGTACAGTGCTTCGCCGGCAACTGCGCACGCGGCATGAGCCTCGTGGCTCTGCATAACGGCGGCGGCGTGGGTATCGGCAAGGCTATCAACGGCGGTTTCGGCATGGTCTGCGACGGCTCGAAGCGCGTTGACGAAATCCTGACCAAGGCTATGCTTTGGGATGTTATGGGCGGTGTTGCTCGCCGCAGCTGGGCTCGCAACGAGAATGCAATGTCTACTGTCAAGGAGTGGAACGACACCCAAGCGCAGAACGGCTTCATGATTACAGAGCCGTATGTTGCCGATGAGGAGTATATCCGCCAGCTTGTCAACAAATAATCCTACATATCAAATTCAGCACGATATGCAGAACATGATAATCAAACACGCGACTGTCGTCACCCCGAAGGGCAGCAAGGCTCTGAAGGGCAAGGATATGGGCAAGGTCACAGTCATTGAGGACGGATGCGTTGTCGCCGCCGATGGTAAGATAGCATACGTCGGCACGACTGCAGGTTGCCCTGTCGCTGACACTGCCAGCTACAACGTAATCGATGCCAGCGGCAAAGTATTGCTCCCTGGTTTTGTGGACTCGCATACCCACCTCGTGTTCGGCGGCTTCCGTCCTGACGAGTTCGAGTGGCGCATGAACGGCGAGAGCTACATGTCTATCATGCAGCGCGGAGGCGGCATACAGTCAACTGTTAACGCTACTCGCGACACCGATGCCGCTACACTCGAGGAGAACGCGCAGTGGTTCATCAACCGCATGAGCCGCATGGGTGTCACCACCGTCGAGGCCAAAAGCGGCTACGGGCTCAATGTTGAGACAGAGGAGAAACAGCTCGATGTGATAAACCGTCTGGCCAGCAAGCCCGGGCAGTGCCTCAATGTAGTGCCGACATTCCTCGGTGCGCATGCAGTCCCCAAGGAGTACAAAGGCCGCACTGCCGAATACGTTGACCTGATAATCCGCGAGATGCTGCCGCGTTTCAAGGACAAGGCTCGCAACTGTGACATATTCTGCGAGAAGAACGTGTTTGAGATTGAGGATTCTCGCCGCCTGTTGCTCGCTGCTCGCGAAATGGGATATGACATCAAGCTGCATGCCGACGAAATCGTCACCCTCGGCGGCGCTGAACTGTCAGCAGAGCTGGGTGCGCTTTCAGCGGATCACCTGCTCCACGTTTCCGACCAGGGTGTCGCCAGCATGGCTCGTGCTGGTGTCGTGGCCACCCTCTTGCCGCTGACTGCGTTCACTCTTCGCGAGCCTTATGCTCCGGCACGCAAATTCATCGACGCTGACGGTGCAGTCGCCCTCGCGACAGACCTTAACCCCGGCTCTTGCCTGTCCGGCTCGATACCGTTGACCATCGCGCTTGCTCGCATATACATGAATATGTCGATTGAGGAAATCATCACTGCGCTGACACTTAACGGCGCGGCTGCTGTCGGTATGGCGGACACAATCGGCTCTATCGAAGAGGGCAAGGCTGCCGACATGGTGATGCTGCATTTCGACAACTACCGTATGCTGCCCTACTATGTCGGCATGAACTGCGTGGCGACGACTATCCACAATGGGCGTGTCGTAGCTGAAAACGACAAACAGTAACATAACAGAAATTTCAACTCTCAAATTATGATCAAGAACGGAACATACGAGATTGGCTCAAGCCAACTGACATACGACCTGATCGAGCGCATACTGCGTGAAAACGTCAAGCTGACGCTCGGCCAGTCCGCTATCGAGAAAATCAAGCATTGCCGCGAATACCTCGACCGCAAGACTGATGAAAACGGAGCTCCCATATACGGTGTGACTACCGGTTTCGGCTCGCTGTGCAACAAGCACATATCTCGAGAAGAACTCTCCACTCTTCAGGAGAACCTCGTCAAGAGCCACTCTTGCAGCGTCGGCACACCGGTTGACAGCGTTGTGGTTAAGCTCATGCTCATGCTCAAGGCACACGCCCTCTCCATGGGCTTCAGCGGCGTGCAGGTCGAGACGGTACAGCGCATACTCGACTTCTACAACAACGATATACTCCCGGTAGTATATGACCGTGGTTCGCTCGGAGCATCTGGCGACCTTGCACCTCTCGCCAACCTGTTCCTTCCGCTTATCGGCGAGGGATATGTGATGTACAAAGGCAAGAAAATCAGCGGCAAGGAGGCTCTCAACATTTTCGGCTGGAATCCTATCAAGCTGAAATCAAAGGAAGGCCTCGCCCTGCTCAACGGCACTCAGTTCATGAGTTCAAACGGCATCAAGGCTCTCATAGACGGCTGGCACCTGGTGAACTGCTTCGACCTGTTCGGTGCAATTTCGCTCGAGGCTTTCGATGGCCGCATCGAACCGTTCTGGAAACAGATACAGCAGGTGCGCCCGCATCGCGGACAGATCGAGACAGGCCGGGTGTTCCGCGCTCTGCTCAAGGGCAGCGAAATCATTGCCCGCGAGAAGAAGCATGTGCAAGACCCATACTCGTTCCGCTGCATGCCGCAGGTACACGGCGCAGTGAAGGATGCAATGTGGCATGTCACCGAAGTGCTCCACACTGAAATCAACTCTGTGACTGACAACCCTACGGTATTCCCTGACGAAGACCTCGTAATCTCCGGCGGCAACTTCCACGGCGAACCCATTGCGCTGATATTCGACTATATGGGCGTGGCTCTCCACGAACTCGGCAACATCTCCGAGCGTCGTGTGGCACAGCTCATCCTCGGTCTGCGCGAGTTGCCTGAGTTCCTGGTGGCAAAGCCCGGTTTGAACTCCGGCTTCATGATACCGCAGTACGCTGCCGCATCCATGGTCAGCCAGAACAAGATGTACGCTTGGCCTGCTTCATGTGACTCCATAGTCAGTTCAAACGGTCAGGAAGACCTCGTGTCGATGGGTGCAAATGCCGCTACCAAACTTCACAAGATCATCTCTAACTTGAAGTACATCGCGGCTATCGAACTCATGAACGCAGCTCAGGCTCTCGAGTTCCGCCGCCCGCTGAAGTCATCGCCCTACATCGAAACGGTGATGGCTGAATACCGCAAGACTGTTCCCTTCGTGGAGGACGACGTTGTGATGACCGACTACATAGAGGCTACAATGAAGTTCCTCGACTCATTCGACATCAGCATCCCCGCATCTGACGAGGATTAATGACACATAAACAACCATGGGAGGGTTTGCCGCAACCGGCATTCCCTCCCCTTTTCATTTCACCTTTTATGTATACGTTAGAGCAACTGAAGTCGCGCCATTCCGTGCGCTCATACACTGACGAGCCGCTTTCCGGCAATGAGGCCAATGCATTACGCGCTGCAATATCTGAAATCAACTCATACCTTCCAGGGACTCGCTTCCAACTTGTCACCGGCGACGACACTCCGTTTCGCGGTCGTTTCGGCAGCTACGGCATATTCCGCAATGTCCGAAACTACATTGCAGCTGTCATGGATACTGCTGTCGTCAACGCATTGGAGACAGCCGGCTATGCAGGGCAAAAAGTCGTAATGGCAGCAACAGTGCATGGCCTTGGCACATGCTTTATTGGCGGCACATTCTCAGTGCAGAACTTACCCATACAGACTCGTGCCGGTGAAAAGCCAGTATTCATCATCGCTGTCGGACACTCGTCTGATGCCAACGGCAAACGGTTGGGAGACAAGTTGATACGTTCGTTTTCGCATCGCCGCAAGATGACCGCAGTCGATTTTTTCGATACCGCCAAGTCGGGTATGTCATTTGAGGAAGCGACAAAGGCGTGTCCGCAACTGGCGGCAGGTCTCGAAGCCATAGCGTGCGCCCCGTCCGCCATGAACAAACGCCCTGTCCGCATCCGTGTTGACGCAGACGGGACATATCATGCGTTCGTTCCCAATATGTCCGGCTTCACGCCGGTTGACCTCGGCATCGCCAAATTCAACTTCGAGCAGGTTGTACCCGGCGAGTGGGAACGCGGCAACGACGCGCCGTTCCTCACTTTCTGACTTGCATGCTTCAGTTGCGCCGCACCATGCGCACAACATTCTCCACATGGTGCGTGTGTGGAAACATATCGACTGGCTGCACGTCTGTGATACGGTACATATCATCGAGCAGCGCGAGGTCACGCGCCTGTGTGGCAGGGTTGCAGCTTACGTAGACTATCACCTCCGGTGACGCTCCGCGTATCACCTTGATGACATCCTCGTGCATGCCGGCTCGCGGCGTGTCTATTATCATCACATCGGGGTGGCCGTGTTCGGCAACGAACTCATCAGTAAGCACATTCTTCATGTCGCCGGCATAGAACAGCGTGTTGGTGATACCATTGACACGAGAGTTCAGCTTGGCATCCTCTATCGCCTCCGGCACATACTCTATGCCCACAACCTTGCCGGCATTGCGGGCTACGAAATTGGCTATCGTCCCAGCTCCTGTGTACAGGTCATAGACAGTCTTGTTCGCTGCCGATGAGTCGCTGCCGTCAAGACCGGCAAAACGGCGTGCCACCTTGTATAATGCGTATGCCTGTTCCGAATTGGTTTGGTAAAACGACTTTGCGTTGACGCGGTAACGCAGCCCTTCCATCTCCTCCTCTATATAGTCATTGCCACGGAACGTGTGGACTTCGAGGTCGGAAATCGTATCGTTGGCCTTTGTGTTGAGTACATACACCAGCGATGCAATATCCGGGAAACGGTCTGCCAACATCTGCATTACGCCGGTCACTACAGCCTGCTCCGCATCGCCGAACACGACGCAGACCATCGTTTCGCCCGTCGAGGCTGTGCGTATCATAACTGTGCGCAAGTCGCCGGTGTTCCCCTTGATGTCATAGAACCGCAGTCCTTGCTCCTCGGCGTATGCAAACAGTGCATTACGTATCTCGTTGCCCTGAGCGCATTGCAGGTGACACTCGTCGATGTGCAGCACCTTGTCAAACGCCCCTTGTATATGGAAGCCAAGCGCGTTGCTGGTGTCCTCAAACTCACGGCCGGACTTCACTTCCTCCCAAGTGCGCCATTTCTTGTGCGAGAACGTGTACTCCATCTTGTTGCGGTATTCAAAGACCTTCTCCGAGCCGAGCGTCTTGTTGACCTGCGGAAACTCGACCTTGCCTATGCGCGTGAGGGCATCTACCACTTGCTGTCGCTTGAACTCCAGCTGCCCGGCGTATGTTATGTGCTGCCAGCGGCAACCGCCGCAGACACCGAAATGACGGCACTTCGGCTCAACTCGCATCGGGGACTTCTCATGCAACTGCACAATGTGGCCCTCTGCAAAACTATGTTTCTTGCGGTCTATCTGCACGTCAGCCACATCGCCCGGAGCGCCGTAGGGAATAAATATTACCAACTCCCTCTCTGCATCCGGCGACAGCTTCGCCCGTGCAACGGATTTTCCCTCTGCTGCCACTGAATTTATAGTCAAACCCTCCAATAAGGGCAATAATCGCTTTCTTCTTCCCATTCCATGTCATTTTTAGGCTGCAAAGTTACTAAACTTACGGTTTTAATTGCTATATTTGCACCCACAAAATATCGGGCTGTTGAGAACTCCCCGGTAGTGTAGTTTGAACATGACATAAAGTACTTTCATAAATATAATATTTATTATTCACATGTCAAAGAAAGTTTATACATTTGGCGACGGAAAAGCCGAAGGCAATGCCGCCATGCGAAACCTTCTCGGTGGCAAGGGTGCCAACCTGGCCGAGATGAACCTTCTTGGTATGCCGGTTCCCCCGGGATTTACCATCACTACAGAAGTCTGCACGGAATACACCCAGTACGGCCGAGATAAGGTGGTTGCTGACATCAATAATGACGTCAAGGCTGCCATTGCTCACATCGAAAACCTCACGGGCAACAAGTTTGACGATTCCAGCAACCCGCTGCTCGTCTCTGTCCGCTCAGGCGCCCGCGCTTCGATGCCCGGCATGATGGACACTGTCCTCAACCTGGGCATGAACGACGCTACAGTCGAGACCATGGCAAAGCGAAGCGGCAACCCCCGCTTCGCTTGGGACAGCTACCGCCGCTTCGTCCAGATGTATGGAGATGTCGTCCTCGGCATGAAGCCGCAGAGCAAGACTGACATTGACCCCTTTGAGGCTATCATGGACAAGGTCAAAGAGGAGAAAGGCATCAAGTTTGACAACGAGCTCGAGGTCGAGGACCTCAAGGAACTCGTGAAGCGTTTCAAAGCCGCTGTCAAGGAGTACACAGGCAAGGACTTCCCCGAGTCTGCATGGGAACAGCTTTGGGGCGGCATTTGCGCCGTGTTTGACAGCTGGATGAACGAGCGTGCTATCATCTACCGCCGCATGAACCAGATACCCGAGGAATGGGGTACCGCAGTCAACGTTCAGGCTATGGTATACGGCAACATGGGCAACAACTCCGCTACTGGCGTTGCCTTCAGCCGCGACGCTGCTACCGGTGAGAACATGTTCAACGGCGAATACCTCATCAACGCTCAGGGCGAGGACGTGGTTGCCGGCGTGCGCACACCGCAGCAGATCACAATCGAGGGTTCACGCCGCTGGGCCAAGATGCAGAACATCTCCGAGGAGGAACGCGCATCGAAATATCCCTCGCTCGAAGAGTCCATGCCGACTTGTGCAGCAGAGCTTATCGCTATCGCTCACCGCCTCGAGGACTACTATAAGGATATGCAGGACATGGAGTTCACCATTCAGGACGGCAAGCTCTGGATGCTCCAGACCCGTAACGGCAAGCGCACAGGCGCTGCCATGGTCAAGATTGCCATGGATCTCCTCCGCGCCGGCGAAATCGACGAGAAGACCTGCCTGCTCCGCATGGAGCCTAACAAGCTCGACGAGCTCCTCCACCCCGTATTTGACAAGGATGCCCTCAAGCGTGCCACCGTCATGGTCAAGGGTCTCCCCGCATCTCCGGGCGCTGCTGCCGGCCAGATCGTGTTCCAGGCTGACGACGCAGAGGCTTGGGCTGAAAAGAAGAAGAAAGTTGTCCTCGTCCGCATAGAGACTTCTCCCGAAGACCTCCGTGGTATGGCTGTCGCACAGGGCATCCTCACCATGCGTGGCGGCATGACATCACACGCTGCTGTTGTCGCTCGCGGCATGGGCAAGTGCTGTGTTTCCGGAGCTGGTGACATCATCGTTGACTACAAGGCCAAGACCCTCGAAATGAAGGGCAAGGTATACAAGGAGGGTGACTGGATTTCACTCAACGGCTCAACTGGCGAGGTATACGACGGTCCCGTGCCCACAGCTGATCCTGAACTCGACGGCGATTTCGCTGCTATCATGAACCTCGCTGACAAGTATACAAAATGCCTCGTCCGCACCAACGCCGACACTCCCCGCGACGCTCGCCAGGCTCGCCACTTCGGCGCGCAGGGAATCGGTCTCTGCCGCACAGAGCACATGTTCTTCGAGGGCGACCGCAT
>DHKE01000042.1 GCA_002404675.1 Porphyromonadaceae bacterium UBA4702
GGCACGCCGTGTCCCTACTTGGCTGCGCAATTCCACAAGAGAAAGGATTGCACTGTTTGAGCATTTCGGGAGTAACTCGTTCAAAGGTGCATTCCGAAAGAAATACTTCCAAACTCATGATGCGTTACAGATTCTGCTTGCGGAGGAAGTCCTTCACAATTTGGACATTTCGAGTTATGTCTGTGCGCTTCGTGTTGTTTTCGGCTTTTTCAGCCTGTTGCAGGAAACGCTCGGCATCATCTCCGTATAGAGTTGGTATTGAACGTATTGCTATTGCCATATTGTCAACTTGAATTATTAGACTGTCGTTTGTTGATAGTGCGAAGTTAGTTATTATTTCTCACACTGGCAACTTCGTGATAAATAAAAAAGCGGGGGCGCACCGTGCGGATGCGTCCCCTGCGTATGGGTGGTGTGCGTCAGGCTGTTACTTGATGATGACCTTGCGCACCTGTGTGCCGCGCTTGACTATCACCAGGCCGTGCGCTGCGTCTGCGCTGACGCGGCGGCCGTCGATGGTGTAGTATTCGGCAGCGGCTTCAGTAGCGGTGACATCGGCGATGCCGGAGTTGTCGCTGTCTTTCAGCTCGATGTGGTACACAATGAAGTCGTCCCATGATGAGGCGAGAGCCAGCGAGTGTATGCCGACATAGTATAGGCCGTCTGCAGCCGGGGTGAAGTTTGCCTGGTATTCGGTGGTCTGCGGACGCTTGCAGGTGAACTCTGTCAGGGCGAGCAGCTCGTGCTGTCCCATCCCGTCGCGTGTGGGCTCGTTGCCGGCATTGAGGGTGAAGCGTGCCAGGCTGTTGGCGTTATTGTTTGCCACAGTCAGCTTGACGGTGTATTTCTTGCCTCCCTCGAGGCGGATAGCTGGTGTTATCAGCCAGTCGTCGTCGGCATACTTGCCGTTGCCGACGTGTGCCGCCTGGTAGCCGGCGTGGTATTCCCAGTGGTAGAAGTTGCCGGGGTCGGACTCCTTGCAGAGTACGGTGAACTCGCCGAACTGGTCGGCTGTCTCGAAGTCGCAGACGTATGGGGCGGTGTATGTGCCGAGCGAGATGGCGTTTGAGGTTTCGGCTGCAGACACCATGCCGTGGTTGTCGGCGCGGACGGAGTATCTGATTGAGGTGTGCTGCTCGGGCATGGTGAGTGTCTCGGTCAGCGTGGTGGCTTTGGCAGCCTCTGCCACAACCGTTTCGACATCGCCCTCGATGCGTGTCACATAGTATGTGAGCGCGTCAGTGTCGAGGTATCCGTTGTGCATCGTCTTCTCGACGGCTGTCCATGTGAGGGTCATCTGTGTGCCTTCGGCTGTTAGGGTACATTCGAGGGGGGAGAGGGGAGTGTCGTAGCCGATGAAGCGGTCTACAACGGCAGTCGGGCTGTTGCCGGCGGAGTTGTTGAGGGTCACGGCGATGACGTACTGGTAGTTGTCGGGCAGGGTCACGGGAACGGTAATGTCCTGGCCGTATGTTGTGATGCCGTTTGTGAGGGTGAAGTATTCGCTGTCCTCCTCGTCATAGAGGCGGTAAGCGACACTGTAGTTGATCATGCCGCCGCCGTCTGCGCCGCCGTAGGTCTTGGTAGGCGTGGTGAAGGAGACGTTGCCGGTGAGCGAGCCGCCCTCAAAGTCGAGTGTGAGGTTCTTGGCTGCTGCGGGAGCGTCAGCGTCTGCCATAGGCTCGAATATCGCGAGGCCCTGCACTTCCTCACCTCCGGCGAGGTCGTAGATGTGTGTGGCTTCGGCGGTTGTGGTGTCGATAGCGTAGAGGGATGTCGGGCCGTCCTTCAGGCAGAGGAAATAGTACATCGTGCCTGTGGACTTGTCTATGGTGGCGGAGGTATTGTAGTAGCCCACCAGGCCTGTAGTGCCAACGAGCGTTGTCGCGCCGGTCTCCTTGTCGAGGCGGTAGAGCTTGCCCTCGCGTGTGAGCGCGAACAGCTGCCCTGTGCCGTCAAATGCAAGGCCGTCGTATGCCTCGAACACGTCGCATACCGGGTGAATGGAGGGTGAGGGGGTTGCGTATTTGTCAGCCTCTATCCAGCCGAACACGAGGCGTGCGCCCTCGTACTGCTCGTCGGGGTCGTGGAAGCAGCCGTATATGCGGTCAGTCGCGTCGTCGTATGCCAGGTCGTAAGCCCATGTCTCGCGAGAGCCGATTTCGCCTTTCCACTCCCAAGTGTTGGTGTCGTATACGAAGTTGGTCCAAACGTCAGACCCCATGATAGACAGATACCACTGGCAATAGTACTTGCCTTTGCCGTATGTGCCGCCGCCGGTGGCCTGCGGGTCTTCATTGAGCAGCGTCATCACCTCGGGGGCGGTGGTTGAGAATTTGTAGAGGCCAGACTTGTGTCCTGCGGAGGAGCCGAAGGCGCAGCCCATCAGCTCTACGCCGGCCGCAGCCTCGTGAGCGGTGGGCGCAGGTGAGGTAATGCCACTCTTTGCACGTGCTGGCATATCGCTGCCGGCATCCTTGACACGCGGAGTGATGTCAGCTCCGTATGCGGGCATTGCCGCTGCCGCAGCGGCTGCAATCGCCAGTGTCGTAAACAGTTTTGTCATAGTAGAACGGGTTGATTTGATTAGTACTCGCAAAAATAGCAATAAAATGCGCAACCGGCAAAAT
The DNA here is from genome assembly GCA_002404675.1 of Porphyromonadaceae bacterium UBA4702. Taxonomy (GTDB): domain Bacteria; phylum Bacteroidota; class Bacteroidia; order Bacteroidales; family Muribaculaceae; genus Lepagella. The sequence goes on from DHKE01000042.1 coordinate 2,631, forward strand.
TATTTGCCGACACCAGCCGTGTGCGCTGCGCTTGCGTCACATGAAAATGACAGGCACACTTTGGTTAAAGCATGCCTGTCAATAGTGTCAACAGCTTGTTTAATAGAATATTATCTCTTTATGTCGAAGCCCTGGTCGGCGAGGTACTGCAAGATGCGGTAGTCGCACGCATGTCGGTAGTAGTCGAGAATGTGAGCCACCCAGTCATTGTCTGACGGGCCGCCCGAGCGGGTGCGGTTGTAGCGGCATATCTCGGCATCGTATTTTTCGAGCTCCTCGAGCATTGCGTCGCCGTCGGTGGGGTATCTGTTGCGGAACACTGTGAGCGAAGCCGGCTGTTTCGGCTTCAGGTCGGGATGCTCGCGGGGGATGCCCAGAGCAAGGCCGCAAACTACGAATACCCCCTTGGGGAGGCCGAGCATCTCGGCAACCTTCTTGGGGTCGGCGGTGCGCAGGTAGCCCACGCAGTTGCAGCCCAGCCCGCACGCCTCGGCGGCGACGACTGCGCTCATCATGGCGAGGGCAGCGTCTATCACGCCCAGCATCACGCCGTCCATGGTGTTGCGGATCGGGGGAATGTCGAGGCCGTGGGCTGTGGCGAGGCGTTCTATCTTGTTGAAGTCGGCGAGGAATATCAGCAGACGGTTGCAGGTCTTGAGCTGCTTCTGGTTTGTGATGCCGTACAGCTGCTCCTTGAGCTGCTGGTCATCGATGTCGATGACCGAGAACTGCTGTCCGTTGTAGCTTGTCGGGGTGTTGCGTATGGCATCATAGATGAACTGCATTGTTTCATCGCTTATCGCCTCGCGCTCGTATCGGCGTATGCTCACGCGCTCGAGCAGGGTGTTTCTTACGTCTTTCATCATAAATTCGGTTATAGGTATATGGCAATTTTGTGCAGCCGCCACGAGGGAATGACCCTGTGGCGAGGGCAAGGGTGGCAAAAAAGAGCCGATGACCGCATTGCTACGACCATCGGCCTATGGTAGCCACACCAAAGGATATGTGATGAAACTCCGTATGACAGGATTTGAGTGCCTTCTCCTCTTTGTAATCCGCCTGTGCCGCGAGGGCAGCGTCTGCACGAGTGCCGGCGTGGGGCCCGCCATTGATGAGACGGCTTGTCTCGGTATTTCACGTAAAATTGATGAGTTTCCCAATCATTTGATGTGGTGTTCTTTCAGCTCTCTTGCTTTTATTGTCAACGCAAAGTTACGCATAAAGGTTCGTACCGCAAAATTTTCCGCCTCAAAACCGCGAAAAATTATTGACAGCCGCTGAGTGTCAGAGGCGTACCTTGGCTGTGCGGCCGCCTGCGCGGACTATGTACAGGCCTGCGGGGAGGCTGCCGATGCTGCCTGGCGCGCCGGCGTATACGCGGAGGCCGTTGGCGGCGTAGACCTCGACACTTGCGCAGCCGCTGACTGTCAGCTCGCCTCCGGCCACGGAGATCTGCACTCCCTCGTCGTCGCCGCTCACATCCTCAACCCCGGA
>DHKE01000031.1 GCA_002404675.1 Porphyromonadaceae bacterium UBA4702
CGTCCAACTTTTGGGGTGCAGTTCACGGCACGCCGTGTCCCTACCAGGGCTGCGCATTCACACGAAACCCGTGAGCCGCAACTATCACGGGTTTCGAGTTGCTGCACATATAATAATGTGGGGCGATGAAACCGGCGGTGTTTTGGTCAGTCGCGGAATTTTTGTAATTTTGCGCCGAATTTCAACCGGCAGCCCCGGCAGGGGGAACTGGCTCGCCGCCCCTCGCATCGGTATGCCTAACAGTTATTTATGAAAAATCTGGTCATAGTAGAGTCCCCCGCCAAGGCGAAGACTATAGAGAAATATCTCGGCAAGGACTATAAAGTGATGTCGAGCTACGGACATATACGCGATCTGCGCAAGAAAGATTTCAGCATAGATGTGGACCACGACTACGCGCCGCAGTATGAGATACCGGCGGAGAAGAAAGACCTCGTGCGGCAGCTGAAGGCCGAGGCCTCTTCAGCCGACATGGTGTGGCTCGCTTCCGATGAAGACCGTGAGGGAGAGGCCATCGCCTGGCATCTGTATGAGGTGCTGGGGCTGACCCCGGAAAACTCGCGGCGCATCGTCTTCCACGAGATTACCAAACCGGCTATCCTGCGGGCCATCGAAAATCCGCGAGGCATCGACATCAACCGCGTCAACGCGCAGCAGGCCCGCCGCGTGCTCGACCGCATGGTGGGCTTTGAGCTAAGCCCGGTGCTGTGGCGCAAGATCAAGCCGGCGCTGTCCGCAGGGCGTGTGCAGAGCGTGGCTGTCAGGCTGATATGCGAGCGCGAGAAGGAGATACTCGCGTTCAAGCCCGAAATGTTCTACCGCGTCAACGCAGTGTTTGCCGACCCGCGCAGCGGCGCGGAAATGAGAGGCGAGCTGAACCGCCGCCTCAACAATAAAGACGAGGCCCGTGCTTTGCTGTCGCATTGCGCCCCGCTCACGCAGTATGCTGTGACAAGTGTGGAGACCAAGCCGGTGAAACGCGCCCCCACGCCCCCTTTCACGACTTCGACCTTGCAACAGGAGGCTTCACGCCGCCTCGGCATGTCAGTGGCGCAGACCATGTCAGTGGCGCAGAAGCTGTACGAGGCTGGACACATCACATATATGCGTACCGACTCGCTCAACCTCTCCGAGCTCGCGGTCAAGGACATAGCCAAGACCATATCCTCGTCGTGGGGCGACAAATACCTGCACACACGCCGTTACCACACCAAGTCGAAGGGCGCGCAGGAGGCTCACGAGGCCATACGCCCGACATACATCGCCAAGGAAACCATCGGCGGCACACAGGCCGAGAACCGGCTCTACGACCTGATACGCAAACGCACCCTCGCCTCGCAAATGGAAGACGCGGTCATCGAGAAGACAAACGTGGCCGTCAGCATCGACGGCCGGCAGGAAGAGTTTGACATCAAGGGGGAAGTGACAGTGTTCGACGGCTTCATGAAGGTGTACTCCGCCGGCGATGACGCAGACCACATGTTGCTGCCGCCGCTCGCGCAGGGCGACACACTCGCCCCGGTGGAGATGACTGCCACACAACGGTTCACACAAGCGCCGGCACGGTATTCCGAGGCCGCGCTGGTCAAGAAGATGGAGGAACTCGGCATTGGCCGTCCGTCTACGTACGCGCCTACTATTTCAACCATACAGACACGCGGATATGTGGAACGCGGCTCAAAGGAAGGCACTCCCCGCTCATACGAGGTGCTGACACTCACTCCCCCATCAGCCGAAATATCAGAACAGACGCTCTCCGAGAACTCCGGCAGCGACAAGGGCAAGCTCGTGCCCACCGACGTTGGCATGGTGGTCAACGACTTCCTCACGGTGCATTTCCCCGACATCCTCGACTACAACTTCACAGCGCGAGTCGAGGAGAAGTTTGACGAAATCTCAGAGGGCAAGCTGGGCTGGCAGAGCGAGCTGAAAGACTTCTACTCCGGCTTCCACCCCGACATCGAGAAGATAAACTCCATGCGCATGGAACACAAAGTGGGCGAGCGCCATCTGGGCATCGACCCGAAGAGCGGCCGCCCGGTATCGGTCAAGATAGGCCGCTACGGCCCGATGGTGCAGATTGGCGAAACTGGCGACGAGGAGAAGCCGCTGTTTGCCGGCATGCTGAAGGGGCAGAGCATGCAGACTATCACGCTCGAGGAGGCGTTGAAGCTGTTCGAGCTGCCGCGCACTCTCGGCGAATTTGAGGGCAAAACCGTCACCGCTGCCATCGGCCGCTTCGGCCCGTATGTGCGCCATGACAAGGCCTTCGTCTCAATTCCCAAGGAGCTGACCCCGCAGGGCATCACCCTCGAAGAGGCCATAAAACTCATCGAAGACAAGCGCGAGGCTGACAACAACAAGCATATCAAGTCGTTTGACGAACTCCCTGGCGTGGAGGTGCTGAACGGTCGCTTCGGCCCGTACATCGCATACCGCAAAGAGGGAGCCAAGAAGGCTGTCAACTACAAGATACCCAAAGGACAGGATGCCGCCGCGCTCACTGTGGAAGAGGTTCAGGCTATCATGAAGGCACAGGATGAAGCCCCGGCACGTCCGCGCCGCCGTGCCGCCGCTGCTGCCTCCAAAACCGCGACTAAGACAACCAAGTCAACAAAGACCTCCAAGAAAGCACAGCCATAGCCGTCATTGCCTCGGCAGGGTCGCGTATCGCGCTTATCCTGCCGCAAACGCTTTTTTACGCACCATTGTCCATGCCGAGGAAGCGGGCGGCATTGGCGGCGACCACCGGGGTCATGTCCTCGCTGCGCACAGCAGAAAGCGTCGCTATGACAGTTTTGATGCCAATGTCTGCATCATCTGTCTCGGCAAGTATGTATTCCTGCGGCACGGCTCTGACTGTCTGCTCATTGAAGTCCGCTCCGAAACTCAGGTAAATGCCACGGCGCGTGAACATTTCAGCCACTGACGGTTTCACGCGGAAGCCGTGAATGCACCACGGCATCGCCGGCGAAAGGTCGCGGCGCAGCCCGAGGATGATGTCGTGAGCCTTCACATCATGGATTATCAGCGGCTTACGCAACCGTTCCGACAGCTCGACATGACGGCGCAACGTCAGCAGCTGACGGAACATCGCGCCGCCGCGCAGCTTGTCTATGCCAGCCTCGCCAACAGCGACGACCTGCGGCATTTCCGCCACGGCGGTTAGCATCTCCCACGCCGCGTCGGGTATGTCCGCCGCCGTGTCCCAAGGATGTATCCCCACGGAATACGAAATGTCCTCCTCCAAAGCCACCTCTGACGGAGCCTGATGCTGCGAGGCAAGCTGCACTGCCGACAGCGACACGACGCTCTGCCGCCGCTCGTGATGTGTGTGAATGTCAAGTATCTGCATAATAAAATAACCGCAATCTCAACTCCTATATTATATGAGAACCGCAATCTCAACTGCAATTACAAAAGCAGGCGCATCATCTCTTTGGAACCCAATGCCTTAAAAAATGCTCTTTCCAAAGAGCATTTTTGCCCCTTTTTTGCTCTTTAGAAAGAACGATTCTTGCACAACGTTGATTATCAACGGAATACAACTCTTAAAATTTCCATCAAAGTGCGGACATGGCGTTCGGCAAATGTAGGAGGGGTGTCAAAATGCGCTGACCGCGTATGATTGGGGCGGCAAGGTAGGGACACGGCGTGCCGTGTCCGCACCTAGGTCACTGCAAATCAAACAATTGCACTTGTCGCCAAGCGGACACGGCACGCCGTGTCCCTACTGGGCTGCGCATAAAAAAGATGGTGTGCCTATTTTGACACACCATCTTTTTACGGTCACTCGCCGGCTATGCCAGTGTAAATGTTTCAGCCTTTGAGCACACCGAGCTTCTTGCCCACCTTGATGAATGCGGCAATGGCGCGGTCGAGCTGCTCGCGGTTGTGTCCGGCAGAGAGCTGCACGCGGATGCGGGCCTGTCCCTTCGGCACAACGGGATAGTAGAAGCCCGTCACATAGATGCCCTCGTTCTGCATCTCGGCAGCGAAGTCCTGCGACAGCTTGGCGTCGTAGAGCATCACGGCGCAGATAGCAGACTGGGTCGGCTTGATGTCGAAGCCTGCAGCGAGCATCTTGTCGCGGAAATAGGTCACGTTGTCCATCAGGCGGGTGTGCAGGTCATCGCTCTCGCCGAGCATCTTGAACATCTCGATGCTTGCTCCGACGATAGAGGGAGCGACAGAGTTGGAGAACAGGTAGGGGCGTGAACGCTGGCGGAGCATGTCGATTATCTCCTTCGGGCCGGTAGTGAAGCCGCCCATCGCGCCGCCGAATGACTTGCCGAGCGTGCCGGTGAAAATGTCAATCTTGCCGTAGCAGTTGAACTGCTCAGCCACACCGTGTCCGGTCGGGCCAACGACACCTGCGGAGTGGCTCTCGTCCACCATTACAAGCGCGTCATACTTCTCTGCCAGCTCGCAGATCTTGTCCATCGGGGCGACGTTGCCGTCCATTGAGAACACGCCGTCGGTAGCGATGATGCGGAAGCGGCAGTCCTGCGCCTCCTTCAGGCAACGCTCCAGGTCGGCCATGTCGGCATTGGCATAGCGCAGACGCTTTGCCTTGCACAGACGCACGCCGTCGATGATAGAGGCATGGTTCAGCGCGTCAGAGATGATAGCGTCCTCCGGGCCGAACAACGGCTCGAACAGGCCGCCGTTGGCGTCGAAGCAAGCGGCATACAATATGGTGTCTTCGGTGTGGAAATAGTCAGAAATGGCGTGTTCCAGCTCCTTGTGCATATCCTGTGTGCCGCAGATGAAGCGAACCGACGACATGCCGTAGCCGCGACGGTCCATAGCCTTCTTGGCAGCATCGATAAGACGCTGGTTGTCAGAAAGTCCGAGATAGTTGTTGGCGCAGAAGTTGAGCACTTCGCCCTTGGTGTTCTCCACAGCGATGCCGGCACGCTGCGGGGTGGTGATGATACGCTCGTTCTTGTACAATCCTGCATCCTTGATGTCTTGCAGCTCCTTGGTAAGGTAGCTCTTGAAATTCTTATACATGATATTCGTTTTACAAGGTTGATTTTTCCACCCCAAAATTAGTCATTTTTCCGCACACCCGCACACCCGCAGCCGATTTTTATGCCGTCTCGCGATGCACCTGCCCACCTAATCGCCCCGGAAAATGCGGAAAACCGCGCCGATTTTTGGTTATTTAGACTATAATGAGTAACTTTGAGGCAAAAAACAACACAATATGAAGAAACTGCTCATGACGCTTATGGCGGCGATGCTGCCGCTGCTCGCCCTCGCCGGCGACTGGATCGAGATGCTCTCGAGCAACGGCGTGACGCACTACATATATGACACCGTCGAAAACGTCCAGGGCAACCACCACGCTTGGTTCAAGATGACATACGACACACCAGCCGCACGCCAGTCCGCAAAAGAGCAATACGGCATGGACGAAGAGGTGTACGCAGTCAAGTTCCTGTGCGTCTACAACGAGGATTGGACCATGTTTACCAACAATGCCGCTACACTGTACGGCAAAGAGGGCAATGTAATTGAATCGTACAGCTATGACGATGACTCATGGGAATATGTAGTCGTGGAGTCAAATGCGGAGACATGGCGTGACTTCGCACGGAAGATGCCGGTGAAGGAACAAACGCAGGACAACGCGGCGTCGGAGGAGGCATCTGCCGGCACCCCGGAAATATACTCGCTCGACGGCAGGACATACTGTATGTGGCAGCCGGAGAAAGGGGACGACGGCTGTCAGGTGATGTGGATGCGCGTAATCCACGACACCCCCGAAGTGCGCAACGAGGCCATGGAAGCCCTCGGCATGGACGAACCTGTCTACGGAATGGCATACCAGTACGCATTCAACGCCGACTGGTCGGCGATTTCCACACGCACTGTCACCATATACGGCAACCTCCTCAAAGAACTCAGCACCACCGCATTTGACGAAGACGACTGGCGGCAGATAACGCCCGAGTCCAACGCCGCCGTATGGCGCGACTACGCCCGCGAACACGCCGCCCGCGAACACGCCGCCCGCTGATCCGCGCCCGCACTCCAATCCGATAAATTGTCGTATATTTGCAGTCGCATAAAAGTTCCGCCGATGGCTGAAAGAAAAGATTTTCTCAACGGGAAGAAAGCCGTTACATTCGTTGACCTGTTTGCCGGAGCTGGCGGGATAAGCGAAGGTTTTCTCCAAGCATATACCCCCTCAAAGTATTTCAAGTTCTTGTTGGCAAGCGACATCAACGAGAATTGCGAACTGACGCACACCGTCCGCTACAACCGCCAATTCGGGCTTGACACAAAGTTCCTGACGCAGGACATCATGGATAATGACTTCCTGCAAAACCTGCTGGACATGCTCGACGGCGCAGAAGTGGATGTTGTCACCGGCGGCCCGAGTTGCCAGTCATTCAGCCTTTCAGGGCGGCGCAGGCGTTTCGACAGGCGAGACAACCTTTTCCTGCATTACCTCAAGGTGATACGCAAACTGCGGCCGAAGTATTTCGTTATGGAAAACGTGAAAGGCCTGCTCACCAAGGACAAGGGGCATTTCAAATCTGCCATAATGCGTGAAATTCGCTCCATAATAGACGACTCGGCTCTTCCTCCGATGCTTCTGTATGTTGACGGCCTTCTCACCCGCAACGCCTCCGCATTTGTCCGCAACTGCTATATGAGCAAAATCCAGATGGAAGTAAACGACGATGAAAAAGCAGTCATCTGCCGTGAACGCTTCTTTCAACATATAGAGAGCCAGTTTAAGGCTGCGACACGCAAAATCGGATACCGCCTAAGCAAGTCTGACCCCAATATCTGCACCATACGGCATGGCCTCAACTTGCTGCGCACAGTAGAGCAGCGCAATGAGATTGCAGACATGGTAATCCAGCTCAAGACGGCAGCCGACATTGACAATGACGCTTTCGCAAACCGGTTCAACGACTTCCTGTCGTTTATAGATGACAATTCTGTCATCGCCTCAATACTTGCAGCCATAGACTGCTTCGACTTTGGCAACGACAACGATGCCCGGGAGCTTCGGGACATGATATGCCTGTATTCCAGTTCTCTTGACGAGACTTTTGAGCAGCTGCGGACTTATGCCGAAACTGACGGCTCGTCAAAAGAGTTCGACCTCTTGTTGCGGGAACTGCAGCTATACAAGGTTGACCGTCCTGTCGTAGTCAACTCGGCAGACTATGGCGTGCCCCAGAACCGAGAACGCGTCCTTTTCATAGGATGCCGCAAAGACCAGCCTCTGATTGACGAGATTCCGCCAACAGTCGTGCGAGGCGAAAGAGTCACGGTCTATGAAGCATTGAACGACCTTGACTTCATCGGCAACGGCGCGACAGAGACCAATTATGGGCAACGGCGCGTTACCGAAGATTTCGAGCCACTGATACGCACACGCGAAGTCACAGGGCGTATTTCAGATTCACCCTTGGCGCGGACATATGCCGAATGGTCAAAAGAGGGACGGTTTTCACACCGGTTTTCGTTTGACCATGGGCCGTTCTACGTCCGCTCCATGGCGGACCTCCACGAGAACATATTCATGGAAGAACTTGCATTGTACAATCACCAAACGAGTTCGCAAAGTGAAGAGGTGAAGAAACGGCTGTCAATCATCGCAAAACATGGAGTATATGATGAACGCTGCAAGGAGGAGCTGGTATATAACGGAGTCAGTTCAAACAAACGCAATTACACAGTCCTCAACCCTGCCGGGCAAAGCCCGACAGTAGTGACAATGCCAGATGACTTCATACACTACTCCGCACACAGAGCCATGACTGTCAGGGAAATGGCTCGTCTGCAGTCATTCGACGATTCTTTCGTGTTCCAAGGGAAACGCCAAACCGGCGGCAGCAAGCGCAAGTCTGAAATCCCCCAATTCACCCTGGTCGGCAACGCCGTCCCTCCGCTGATGGCAAGGGCGATAGCAGAGGTTATCCTGAATGCAATAAAGCTCTGATGCCATGATACACATGCGCCCTTTCAATGATTTTGAGACAAGAAACTTGAAATTCTTGGTTGACCGCCAAGTGGAATGTGCGACAATACAGGTTACAGAGACTGGACTTAAAAAGAGCATCCTTGATGCGACAGCACCAGTAAGAGCATACCTGAAAGACAATGGCATACACGACTATGAGAACCAGCCACAAGGAGAACTCGGGAAACGCTATGTCGAAACATACATCCTTACTGACACAAGCCAAATACACACTCGCACATCCTTGTACCGGCCCATAACAAAAAAGGGAGACCCCAGAATGTGGGTAAACAAAGTCCGAGGCGTGGAGTTCGTGCGCCCCGATGATATATTTGCAATAATCGCTGACCAAGGAATATTGTATGTAGTAAACTTGTTGGTTGAATTGATTCGATAAAATATTTACAATGAAAAAGTTGCGCATAACG
>DHKE01000018.1 GCA_002404675.1 Porphyromonadaceae bacterium UBA4702
CACGGCACGCCGTGTCCCTACCCTGCCGGCAACAGACGGACATGCTCTTTGCGGTGTGATTCAGCGGTGGTGATACGGCTCGCCGGCAAGAATGGTCATGGCACGGTAGACCTGCTCAATGAACAGGAGGCGTATCATCTCGTGCGAAAACGTCATCTGCGACAGCGACATCTTGCGGTCAGCACGCGCATATACCTCCTCTGAAAAGCCGTAAGGGCCGCCGATAACGAACACAAGGCGTTTCAGCCCCGACGACATCTGCTTCTGCAGCAGCCCGGCGAAGTCTTCCGACCCGCACTCGAAGCCACGCTCGTCGAGCAGCATCACATAGTCCGAGGGCTGCAACATCGCGAGTATGCGCTCCCCCTCCTCCGCTTTCTGGCGTTCTGGCGTGGGCTTGCCCCGTTTCTTCAGGTCGGGGATGCACGTCATCGTAAACCCGATATAGTGTTTCAGGCGCTTGAGATAGTCGTCCACTCCCTCCTGGATGTATTTTACAGAAGTTTTACCTACTGTCAGCAATGCTATTTCCATAAAAATGCGTATCTTCGCACAAAGTTAGCAATTAATGCTGTCTTAACGGCTGTCCTCCGCCGCAAAACTGCGGCCAGAGATGCCGGCAAGGCGGGAAACACATACACTCCGAATATGAAAAGCAAGGAAGAACTGATAGACGACCTGCTCGACCTCGCCTTTGCCGAGGACGTGGGCGACGGCGACCATACCACCCTCTCAACCATCCCGGCAGATGCCATGGGACGCTCGCGACTTCTGGTCAAGGAAGAGGGCATAATCGCCGGCATCGACGTGGCAATCAAGGTGCTGCACCGTGTTGACCCCTCGATAACCGTTGAGGTGATGATGCACGACGGCGACCATGTGAAGCCGGGCGACGTGGCGTTCATCGCCGCCGGCCCGGTACGCTCGCTGCTCGTGGCTGAACGCACCATGCTCAACATAATGCAGCGCATGAGCGGTGTCGCCACCATGACCCACCGATACCAGCAGGAGCTTGCCGGCCTCAAGACCCGCGTGCTCGACACTCGCAAGACCACCCCAGGGATGCGCATGCTCGAGAAAGACGCTGTGCGCATCGGCGGAGGCATGAACCACCGCATCGGACTGTTTGACATGATACTCATCAAGGACAACCACATCGATTTCGCCGGCGGCATCGAGAACGCCATAAACCGTGCGCACGAGTACTGCCGCAAAAACGGCAAAAACCTCAAAATCGAGGTCGAAGCCCGCTCGCTTGACGACATACGCCGCATCCTCGCCGTCGGCGGCGTGGACCGCATCATGTTTGACAACTTCACTCCGCAGCTGACTGCCGAGGCTGTCAAGCTCGTTGACGGGCGCACCGAGACCGAGTCATCGGGCGGCATCACCCTCAGCAACCTGCGTGCATACGGCGAGGCCGGCGTCGATTTCATATCCGTAGGCGCACTGACACACAGCGTCAAAGGCCTCGACATGTCTTTCAAAGCCATCTGATGACAGACATACGGTTCATACCCGAATGGGAGGATTGCCGCTCCGTGCTGATGGCGTTGCCGCACGCCGGCACGGACTGGGCATACATGCTGGACGACATACGCCGCCAGTACCATGACATCATCGCCGCGCTCACCGCTGCCGGCGAACACGTAGTGCTGCTGTGCGACGACACCGACGACGCGGCATCGCTGCTCGCCGACATCAGCAGCGACGCCCTCGCGCTGGTACAATGCGAGTACAACGACACCTGGACACGCGACTACGGCCCGCTGACTGTGGTCAAGGACGGACGGCTGCGGGCACTCGACTTCGGCTTCAACGGCTGGGGGCTGAAATTCGCCTCTGACCGCGACAACCTCGTCAACCTGCGTCTGCACGAGCGCGGCATAACCGGCAGCGGCATATACCGCAACGAGCGTGACTTCACACTCGAGGGCGGCTCTGTCGAGACTGACGGACACGGCACTGTACTCACCACCTCGCGATGCCTCTGCTCCCCTAACAGGAACGGCGGCAAGTCGCGGCAGGAGCTGAACGAAGTCCTCGCCATGCGCCTCGGCGCAGACCATGTATTGTGGCTGGACTACGGCGCGCTCGACGGCGACGACACCGACTCGCACATCGACACCCTGGCACGCCTCTGCCCCGACGACATTATCCTCTTCACCGGCTGCCGCGACCTCGACGACCCGCATTTCGAGGAGCTGCTCAAGATGCGTGCGCAACTGTCGATGTTCCGCACCCCCGACGGACGTCCGTACAACCTCGTGGAACTGCCGCTGCCCCGCGCCGCTTACGACCCCGAGGACGGCTCGCGGCTGCCCGCGACATACTCAAACTACCTGGTCACGCCGCGCAACGTGTTCGTCCCCACATACGACGACCCGATGAACGACACGCTCGCGTGCCAGACCATACGCATCGCCTTCCCCAGGCATAACATTGTCCCGGTGGACTGCCGCCAGCTGATACGCCAGCACGGCTCGCTGCACTGCGCAACGATGCAGATACCCGACGGCATTTTCAATTACGACAAGATATGACCGACAGCAAAATCATACGTACCGGAATAGTGCAACGCACTTTCAACGAGGACGTTGACCTGAACCGTGCCGCCAACGTCACCGCGATAGAGAACCTCGCCGGCGACGGCGCAGACCTCGTGGTGCTGTCCGAGCTGCACGACTCCCTGTACTTCTGCCAGACAGAGGACGTGGACAACTTCGACCTCGCAACTCAGCTCTCTGGCGAGTTTGCCGACATATACGGCGCGGCGGCAGCCGACAACTCCGTGGTGCTCGTGGCAAGCGCGTTCGAGCGCCGCGCCCCGGGGCTGTACCACAACACCGCCGTGGTGTTTGACAGCGACGGGAGCATCGCCGGCACATACCGCAAGATGCACATCCCCGACGACCCCGGTTTCTACGAGAAATTCTATTTCACCCCCGGCGACATGGGCTTCAACCCCATAGACACGTCGCTCGGGCGGCTCGGCGTGCTGGTATGCTGGGACCAGTGGTACCCCGAAGCAGCGCGGCTCATGGCAATGCGCGGCGCGGAAATGCTCATCTACCCCACCGCTATCGGCTGGAATCCAGACGACCCCGCCGACGAGAAGGCACGTCAGCGCGAAGCATGGATAACGGTGCAGCGCGGACACGCCGTGGCTAACGGGCTGCCGGTGGTGTCGGTCAACCGGGTCGGCTTTGAGGAGGACAAGTCGCAAGCCACGTCAGGCATCGACTTCTGGGGCTCGAGCTTCGTCGCCGGGCCGCAAGGGGAGCTGCTGTTCATGGCGCCCGAGACGCAAAGCTGCCAGACCATCGTAGACATCGACACCGAGCGCACAGAGAACGTGCGCCGCTGGTGGCCCTTCCTGCGCGACCGCCGCATCGACGCATACGACTGTCTGCGCAGCCGATACCTCGACTGACCCCCCAACATTACTCGAAAGGATAAGAGACAGACTTCGTTTATATTAGGCCATGTTTCATTCCAGACATCAAGGCAACTCAACGCCTGCACTGAACACGTTTGGCGATTTCATTTTCTATGCATACTCCAACCTGCAAATGTTGATGTTTGCACTGAAAAATGGGAAGACGAAATTTGACCGCTCCTGTTATATGATGAGAGCGTATAATTTCAAGAGACTTCGGGATGGTTCACGAAAAATCCATGACCTGTACATAAACAACGTATGGAAAATGGAAGCAGGACAATGCTGCTTCTATTGTGGCTCTTCTGAAGGGGAACTTTCCGTTGACCATATTTTCCCACGAAGCAAGAATGGAACAGACACAATTGACAATGTAGTCTTGTCATGTCAGTCGTGCAATTCATCAAAAGGCGACCTCGACTTGCTTGAATGGTACTCAGTCAGGCTAAAGGGATGGCCTCTTCCTTACATATTCGCATACTACCTCAAACACGTCTACTTATATGCGCTCAAAAATGAATTGCTCTCAAAGACATCTGATGAAATAGACAACATGTCATTGCCTTTCAAATACGAATACATTCCATTATCATATCCAAATTCTTATTTGGAGTTTCTGCAATGCAATTCCGACTCAACATCAAATAATACAACTGATACCGACTTAGACAATAAATAGTAAGACATCAAAAAGTCACCGCATGAAAATAAACAAACGTCCTGTCATAACCTGGCTTCTACAAAATGACATCCACGAAATAAAAGAAAATATCAGCGTGCCGAATCTAACAAACCCAATGCACGCAGGTTATCTCGCTAACGGCATTAACGCACTAATAAACATACAAGAAGCAAATCCTCGATGGGGATTACCAGAATTGCTAATGCCCTCTTTTGAAAAAGTCATGAAAAAAAGCGCAAAAGCATTCCTTAAACTCGACCATCAACTATTTCAAGAGTTTTCAGAGACTGATGAGTGCGGTATTCTTATCACAAAAGAAACAGGCACAGTCGTTTATGGTTTTGGAGAAAACACTTTGTATGTTTGGATGTTCAAGGAAAGCAATGGCAAAAGTTTATTGTATATGTACTTCTATGCCGTTTCTACTGAAGACAATATTCGCCAAATATACACTTGGCCTTCCCTGAAAAATGACCCACAAATCTTCCTCAATGCAAATAAGGACAACGATGACTTTTACTCGCAGATCACGAATCTGCTAATGGTATATTTAGCGGTAAAAAAGTATGCTCCAATAGAAACTATAATCGTGCCAACAAACAAAACAATGAAATTTGACAGCACCATTTTAGGCTATAAAGCAACTGAAAAGGTCAGAAATGAATCTGGGCAAGAGGTTATTGTAATGGACTCCCGTTGGTTTACAAAAATTGTCAACGACAATGATATATTTGTTCGTGGTTTCTTCCGTATGCAAAATAAGAAGAACAAAGAAGGTATCTGGTATAAGGAACTAATCTTCATCGATCCATTTATAAGACATGGTTATCGCCGCAATGCAAAAATGGAAGATGACTGAATTTTTCATCAAAAACGCATTCCACTATTACTATACAAAGATTTGCCTCCGCAGCCGCTACCTCGACTGACACCCGTTCAACATCACATTCGCATATCCCCGACCAGGCAAGGACACGGCGTGCCGTGTCCGCAACCAAGTCATTGCAAATCAAATAATTGTGTTTGCCGCTTTTCTGATGATGTCAGTGCGAGGAGGCCAATCAGTGCTGTGACTGCTGTTCAAGCCAGTCGCGGCGCATTCGATCCAGCTCCTCATACATCTTGAAAATGCTGGCGGGCTTCAGTTCTTCTGCGACGTGGCCGTTTGGTGTGCCTATTTCCAGTTCCACCACGGCGTAATTACCGGCAGCTCCACAATCCACGTACCCGGTGTCAAACATCGTTTTGATTTCAGACAGCAGCTCAACGGCGTTTATATCCATAAGGGCACTCACAACCAGCCCGGCGAAAGTTCCGTCACAGCAGCGCCTTGCCGGAAGGTTCTCGGTCATCATGTTGAGCAGCCGGCGGAACACTTCGAGGATTTCCCCACGCCGCGACGGCTCGTTGTACGCTATCATGGCAAGCGCGACAACCGCCTCATAGCGGAAGAACCACCACAGCCCCGGCTCGTAGAGGTATGCCTCTATGGCATCCGCATTGTCCTTGCCGCACGCATACAACGCCTGATGGACAATCATCGGCGTCAGCACATCTCCCAACAGGGCATCCATGAACGCTTCCGACTGGCGCATTATCTCCAGGACCGGCTCGATGCCAGCCGGTACTCCCAACGCCATAAACAGCAGCAAGGAGTGAAGTATCGAGTCGTTTTCAGCCTCGACCAGCACGCCGTCGTTGATGTCGCGGTATGTCTGTCCGATTTCATACATGACGATGCGGCGCAGGTCTTCAGCCACCTCGTCATGCGGCAACGCGAGTATGCGCTCTATCACCTCACGCGGCAGCACCATCATGTTATTCTCGCTGAACAATTCGTCTGCTATGAACTGATGCTTCACCTCCAGCGTCTGCGGATATTCAGGGTACTGGTACGTGTATTCCTCTGAGGAATTGTTTCCGTATTCATCATCGTCAAAATCGTCGTCCGGATCAAGCTCAAACAGGAAATCAAAGTTGTCTCCGAGCCGCTCCTTAAGAATCGGGATATACAGCCTCTCAATGCCGTCCGGGCCGACGATGAGGAAATGCTTTCCGTCCCTGCCGAACTCGTACTCTATCAGCGGAACGTCATCCGTGTCCTCCTCGAGGACATAGCTTGCGGTGTAAAAATCCTTGCAAGGCTCGATGCCGGCCTCCTCGGCGAAACTGAGCGCACCGTAGATGATGTTGTGCGCCTCCTCGTAGGTTATCTCCTCGTTGTCAAACCCGGACTTGTATTGCTGTAAGAATTCGTCAAACTCATAGTCAACCATGTTGTCACGGTAAAGCACAGCCTTCACTCCGAGGCAGAACGTGTCTACCAAGAACAGACCCAAGACAATGTTGCCGCTCGGGCGGACACGGGTCACGACAACATCAGCCATCCCGGCTTCCTGCCAATCAGAATTTACATAACACTTGCCCAGCGGCAGCTGGCGTGCCTTCTCGCGCATGAACCGCGCCGGAGACAGGAAAACCTGCGGCTGCGCCTTCTTCTTTGATTTCTTCTTTGCCATAATCGTATGCAGTCAGTAGCCGCGAGCGAAAATCAGGCTCGCCGGCGAGACGGCACAAAGGTACACAAAAACGGCGACATTTCCGCCCCTGGAGCGGCGCAGATTGCACTTTGACGCGGAGAAACCGCCCAAAACTGCGCTGAAACGGCTCTAATATGCCACGTTGCAGACAGTTGTCCCGATTTTATTTTGCCATGTCAGATTTTTGAACTACTTTTGCCGTCCAGCCACCAGCGTGCGGCTGCATAAACCTGAATCAATAAATATCATTACCATGGAAGATGTAAAACTTTGCCGTAACAGCTTGGTTAAGTTCTTGGGAAAGACCCCGGATCAGTTCCGCAAAAGCGACATCATTCGCTTTGTCAAGGAGAATGACATCCGTATGGTCAACTTCATGTATCCGGCAGACGACAACCGTCTGAAAACCCTTAATTTCGTCATCAACTCCGAGGAATACCTCGACTCAATCCTCACCTACGGTGAGCGCGTTGACGGCTCGAGCCTGTTCCCCTTCATCGAGGCCGGCAACAGCGACCTCTACGTGATACCCCGCTACTGCACTGCATTCGTTGACCCGTTTGCCGAAATCCCCACGCTCACAATGCTCGCCTCATTCTTTGACAAGGAAGGCAACCAGCTTGAGTCTTCACCCGAATACACGCTGCAGAAGGCCTGCGAGGCGTTCCGCCGCTCTACCGGCATGGAGTTCTACGCAATGGGCGAGCTGGAATACTACGTCATCTCAGAGGACACCGGCCTCTTCCCCGCCTCCGACCAGAAGGGATACCACGAGTCGTCGCCCTTCGCCAAGTTCAACGAGTTCCGCACCACCTGCATGGACCTCATCGCACACGCCGGCGGCCAGATCAAGTACGGACACAACGAGGTGGGCAACTTCACCCACGATGGCAAGATCTACGAGCAGAACGAGATCGAGTTCCTCCCCATACCGGCACGCCAAGCTGCAGACAACCTGATGATAGCCAAATGGATAATCCGCACACAGGGCGCACGCATGGGCTACGACGTGACTTTCGCGCCGAAAATCACCGCCGGTAAAGCCGGCAGCGGCCTGCATATCCACTTCAAGGTGATGAAGGACGGACACAACATGATGACCGAAAACGGCAAGCTCAGCGACATCGCCCGCCGTGTAATCGCCGGAATACTCGAGTATTCCGACGCTATCACCGCCATGGGCAACAAAGTCCCCACGAGCTACTTCCGCCTCGTGCCGCACCAGGAAGCGCCCACATCCATCTGCTGGGGCGACCGCAACCGCTCCGTGCTCGTGCGCGTCCCCCTCGGCTGGACAGGCGAAAAGGACATGTGCTCGCAGGTCAACCCTCTCGAGAAGGACCACGGCGGCATCGCTCCCGAGAAGCAGACAGTCGAGCTGCGCAGCGGTGACGGCTCTGCCGACGTATACCAGCTCATCGCAGCAATGGCAGTAGGCGCGCGCCTCGGCATGGAAGACCCCAACGCACTCAAACGCGCCGAAGAGATGTACGTAAGCGTCAACATCCACAGCGACGAGAACAAGGCCAAGCTCGAGCAGCTCAAGTCGCTGCCCGACAGCTGCGTGGCATCTGCCAAGGCTCTTGCCGCTCATCGCGACGTATTTGAGAAGGAAGGCGTATTCTCGCCCCAGATGATCGACGGCATCATCGGCAAGCTGACGGCATACGGCGACAGCGACCTGCGCGACCGCGTAAGCGGCAACGACGAGGAGATGATGAAGCTTGTCCGCCGCTTCTGGCACTGCGGCTGATCGCCCCTCCCCAACCCCGAAACACCGCGAGGGCGCATCTCAACCGATGCGCCCTCGCTTGTTGTTACCATAAGCAACAGTCACATTTGTCCTCGGCTTAACCCCGACTTGGTAGAGACACGGCTGCGCATAAAAAAGAGGGTGCGCCTATTTTGACGCACCCTCGTATCGGGATTGGATTGTGAGTCGGGTTATTTCACGGCGTGGAGGGCGGACATGATGACTTCGGAGACTGTGGGGTGTCCGAAGATGACGTCTTCCATCTTATCAATGGTGAAGCCGGCGTTGATCATGTCGGCGCACTGCTGCGCCAGGTCTGCCGCCTGCACGCCCATGATGTGCGCACCGATGAGCAGCCCCTCCTCGGTGAAGATGAGCTTGCAGAGGCCTTCAGACTCGCCGAGGGCGAGCGCCTTGCCGTTGGCGCGGAAGAAGCTCTGGCCTGTGCGTACCTTCATGCCGCGTTCCTTGCACTGGTCGGCGGTGAGGCCTACCATGCCACATTCGGGTACTGTGAACACAGCCGAAGGGACGACATCCATGCGGATGCTGTCCTCCTTGCCCTGTATGGCGTTCAGCGCACGCAGTCCCTGAAAGGTAGCCACGTGGGCGAGCATCATACGCGCATTGACATCGCCGATGGCGTATATGCCGGGGACGCTGGTGCGCATATTGTCGTCTACGCTAATGCCGCGCTTGGAGTATTCCACGCCGGCAGCCTCGAGGTTGAGGCCGTCAACACGGGGCGCACGGCCTACGGCCATGAGCAGGTCGGTGGAAACGACTGTCTCCTCCTTGCCCTTGCACTCGTAGGTGACCACGATGTCGCCGTCCTCGTTCTTGGCAATGGCCTTGGCGGCTGCCGAGGTGATGATTTTCACGCCCTTCTTGGTCATGGCCTGTTTCAGACGCTTGGATATGTCGCTGTCGAAGGGGGGCAGTATCTGCTTCATGAACTCGATGACCGTAACCTGCGAGCCGAGGCTGTTGAATATGCCGGCGAACTCCATGCCTATCACGCCGCCGCCGATAATGGTGAGCGACTCGGGGATATGGTCTATGGAGAGGAGGTCGGTCGAGTCCATGACGCAGTCGAGGTCATGGCCAGGTATGGGGAGCGAGCGGGAGTCGCTGCCGGTGGCAATGATGATGTTGTCGGCAGTGTACTCCTCCCCTCCAGCGATGATGGTCTTGGCATCGCGGAATGAGGCGTACTCGTTGACTACATTCACCTTCGCGCCCTTCATGAGCATGGCGATGCCATCGCGCAGCTGAGCGACGATGCCGTCCTTGCGCTCCATGATTTTGCCGAAATCGACGGAGAATGTGAAGTCGTCGATGCCGAACTGCTCCGCGTCCTTGAACTGCGAAACGACCTCGGCGTTGCGGCAGAGGCACTTGGTGGGTATGCAGCCACGGTTGAGGCAGGTGCCGCCGAGGTTGTCGCCCTCAAAGAGGGTGACGGACATGCCTCGCTTGGCAGCGGTGAGGGCGGTTTCGTAACCGCCCGGGCCGGCGCCAATGATTATAAGGTCACTATGCATTCTGCTTCAGTGTTTTGTAACTCAAAATAGGATGCTTGGCGGCGTTGGTTTCGTCGAGGTGACGCACGGGAGTTGTCAGCGGAGCCTCGATGACCTTTTCGGGGGTCTCGCGAGCCTCGCGAGCTACGGTGTGCATCACGTCGATAAACTCGTCGAGCGTCTCGAGGCTCTCGGTCTCGGTAGGCTCTATCATCATCGACTCGTGGAAGAGGAGCGGGAAGTAGATGGTGGGAGCGTGGAAACCGTAGTCGAGCAGACGCTTTGCCACATTGAGGGTGGTAACGCCAGTAGACTTGTCCTTCAGGCCGTCAAACACGAACTCGTGCTTGCAGACACCAGAAATCGGGAGCAGGTAGTCATCCTTGAGCGACTCCTTGATATAGTTGGCGTTGAGCGTAGCCATCGGGCCGACGTTGCGTATGCCCTCCTTGCCGAGGGTAAGGATGTAAGCGTAGGCCTTGAGCATCACGCCGAAGTTGCCGAAGAATGTCGATACCGAACCGAGGCTCTCCTTGCCGCAGTCGATATAGAACTTGCCGTCGTCGCCCTTCTTGACACGAGGGTTGGGGAGGAACTGCGTCAGGTGTGCGGCTACGCCGACAGGGCCTGAACCGGGACCGCCGCCGCCGTGAGGTGTCGAGAAGGTCTTGTGCAGGTTGATGTGCATGATGTCGAAGCCCATGTCGCCGGGACGCACCTTGCCGAGCAGCGGGTTGAAGTTTGCCCCATCATAGTAGAGCAGACCGCCGGCCTCGTGCACGAGCTTGGCAATCTCGATGATTTCGGTCTCAAACATACCCAGTGTGTTGGGGTTTGTCATCATGATGCCGGCGATGGTGTCATCGAGGAGCGGCTTGAGGTCCTCCACGTCTATCGAGCCGTTGGGCTTTGACTTCACCTCGACGATTTCGAGGCCAGCCACCATTGCAGACGCGGGGTTGGTGCCGTGTGCAGAGTCGGGTACGATGACCTTGGTGCGCTTCACGTCGCCGCGAGAGCGGTGGTATGAACGCATTACCATCAGGCCAGTCAGCTCGCCGTGCGCGCCAGCGTACGGGTTGAGTGTGAACTCTGCGAAACCGGCGAGGTTGGCGAGAGCCTTCTGGAGGTTGTAGTATACCTCGAGCGCACCCTGAACAGTCTCGGGGTTCTGCAAGGGATGAATCTCGTTGAACTCGGGCATAGCGGCGATTTCCTCGTTGATTTTCGGGTTGTACTTCATGGTACAGCTGCCGAGGGGATAGAAACCGGTGTCAACGCCGAAGTTCTTGGTAGACAGGTTGGTATAGTGGCGCACCACGTCGAGTTCGCTCACCTCAGGGAGGTTGAGAGCCTCGCTGCGCAGCAGATTGGCGGGAATGTCCTTTGCGCCGTCGGTATTGAACGTGTTCTTGGGCAGCTCGTAGCCCTTGCGGCCATCGCGAGAAAGTTCAAATATCAGTTTATCGTAATATTTCATGTCTTATGCCTCCACCATTAGTTTAACAAGGTTATCAATCTCCTCTTTGGTACGCTTCTCGGTAACGGCAAACTCAACCATGCCGCCGCCGAGGTTGAGGCCGCCCATGATGCCGTGCTGTTCGAGACGGCGGTTGACAGCATCGATGTCGAGGTCAGTCTTCATGACGAACTCCTTGAGGAATGGCTTGTCGAAAGCGGGGGTGAACTTGCCGGTCTCGACGAGCTTGTTATAGAGGTAGTGAGCGCCGTCGCAGCTCATGCGGTTGACCTCCTTCATGCCCTCGCGTCCCATGAGCGCCATGTAGATAGTGGCATAGAGAGCCATGAGCGACTGGTTGGAGCAGATGTTAGAGGTAGCCTTCTGGCGGCGTATGTGCTGCTCGCGAGCCTGGAGCGTGAGGACGTAGCAGCGCTTGCCGTCAGCGTCCTTGGTGACACCTACGACACGTCCGGGCATCTTGCGCAGCATGCTGTTGGAGCAAGAGAGGTAGCCGAGGTACGGGCCGCCGAAAGTCATCGGCATACCGAGGCTCTGGCCGTCGCCGCAAGCTACGTCTGCGCCCCACTCCGCCGGAGTCCGCAACACTGCGAGCGTCGAGGGGTCGGCATTGATGCCGAAGAAGCCCTTTGCAGCATGGAGCTTGTCAGCAACGCCAGAGAAGTCCTCGATGATACCGTACTTGTTGGGGCAGGGAGCGATGAACCCGGCAACGTCGCCGGCAGCCAGCAGCTCGTCGAGAGCAGCGAGGTCAGTCACACCGTCCTTTTCAGGCACCATTGTGAGGTCAACGCCGTGGAAGTCTGCGTAGGTGCGGACAACCGCGAGGATGCGGTCAGAGAGCGTGGAGGACAGCAACACGCGGTTCTTCTTGCGTGCGGAAGCCACCATCATGAACATCATCTCGGCAGTTGCAGTCGCGCCGTCATACATAGAGGCGTTTGTAGCCTCCATGCCGGTGAGCTCGCTGATCATGCTCTGGTACTCGAAGATGTACTGGAGCGTGCCCTGCGAGATTTCAGGCTGGTAGGGGGTGTATGCGGTGTAGAACTCGCTGCGCTGCAGCAGGTGAGCGACTACGGCGGGAGAATAGTGGTCATAGACACCGCCGCCGGCGAATACCGTCATACGTTTGTTCTTGGCGCCGAGTTCACGCATGAACTTGCGCAGCTCCACCTCAGACATCGCGGAGGGGATGTCATATTCATCACGGAAAATGACCTCTGCGGGGATATCTCCATAGAGGTCATCTACCGATTTCACCCCGATTTTGTCGAGCATCACGCGGATGTCGGCATCGGTATGAGGAATAAACTTATTACTCATGATGTGTAAAATCAGAAATTAGGTATGTTATGCCGAGGCTTCCGGGGGCACCCCCCTTATAACCTCTGCAAAGTATCGCAGAGCAATCAGGCCTGCGATACTTTGTTATGATATAGAATGATAGTGATAGTCACGCAGTGCGGGATTACTCCTCGCAGATTTTTGCGTAAGCAGCGGCATCCAGAAGGCTGTCGATTTCGGAAGCGTCGGATACCTTCACCTTCATGATCCAGTTGGCGTAAGCGTCAGCGTTGATAGCCTCGGGGGTGTCCTCGAGAGCCTCGTTGATTTCCACGACCTCGCCAGACACGGGCGACATGAGGTCGCTGGCAGCCTTGACAGACTCAACTGCGCCGAACTCCTCATCCTTAGTCACCTCGTCGCCGACCTCGGGCATGTCAACATACACGATGTTGCCGAGTGCGTGCTGTGCATAGTCAGTGATGCCGACAGTGGCGATTTCACCTTCGAGTTTCACCCATTCGTGGGACTCCGCATAGCGGAGATCGTCTAAAATCTTGCTCATGATATTATGGTTTTATTTGTTTGCTGTTTGTGTATGCCGTGCCGCGCGTTGCGGCTTTCTGGCTGTCGTTATTTCTTGTAATTCTTGTCGTAGAAACGTTTCTTGACCACCTTGCCGGGGAATGTCTTCTTGCGGATGCGGATTTCAACATCTGTGCCGAGCTTGTCGTAGGGCTTGTTTACCATAGCCATAGCGACGCTCTTGCCGGTAGATATGGAGCGGTAGCCTGTAGTCACCTCGCCGACAACCTCGCCGTTGACCTCAACGGGATAGCCGTGACGGGGAATTGCGTTGCCCTCGAGCTCGATGCCGACGATGCGGCGTTTCACGCCGTTGGCCTTCTGCGCTGCGAGAGCTTCCTTGCCGATGAACTCCTCCTTGTCGAGTTTGACGAACATGCTGAGGCTTGCCTCAATCGGGGTGATGTCGGCGCTGAGCTCGTCGCCGTAGAGGGGCAGGCCGACCTCGAAGCGGAGAGTGTCGCGGCAGCCGAGGCCGCAGGGGGTTACGCCAGCCTCCATGAGCTTGTCCCACAGACGCTGTATGAACTCGTGGCTTCCGTATACCTCGAAGCCGTCCTCGCCAGTATATCCGGTGCGGCTGATGATGACATCCTCGCCCTCAATGTGGAAAGTCTTGAAGTTGTAGAACGCGATGCTCTTCAGGTCAAGGCCCATGACGCGCTCAAGAGTCTCCTCGGCTTTCGGGCCCTGTACGGCAACCTCGCCGTAGTAGGGGCTTTCGTCAGTGACAGTCACGTCATACCCCTCGGCGTTGCCCTTGATCCAGGCGACATCCTTGTCGATGTTGGCAGCGTTGATCACGAGGAAGTACTCGTTGTCGTTCACTTTGTAGACGAGCAGGTCATCTACAGTGCCGCCGTTTTCGTAGCACATCATTCCGTAGAAAATCTGGCCGTCAGGTGCGTCGGTCACGTCGCCAACGAATATGTGCATGACATACTTGAAAGCCTCCGGGCCCTTAATTCTCACCTCGCCCATGTGGCTGACATCAAATACACCCACTGCGTGGCGCACTGCGTTGTGTTCCTCGGTGATTGTGCTGTACTGTATGGGCATGTCGAAACCGCCGAAGGGTTCCATCTTCGCACCCAGTTTGACATGACGGTCATAAAGACACGTTCTGACGAGTTTATCCTCCATTTGTCTTGTTGTATTTTGTCGGTTATTGAAATTTAAGGTTAGTAGGCGCATTGCTGTGCCAATTTGCAATCAGGCGATTTTACAACCGCCGTTTTGTGCTTCAAAGTTAGCATTAAAGCGGCGATTGGCAAAATAATTATCCAAAAAAGAATTGGCAGAGGCGAAAACACTGCCGCAAGCCTGAACTGCCGCAAGCGGCTTCACTGCTCGTCGTCGCCAGGCTTCCACAAATGCTTTTTCATGTCTACGCAGCCGTTTCCCCGGACAGCCACACCCTCCTCGCGGAGCAGAGCCGCTTGCTGAGGCCAGCATGGGGCAGGCCGTCCCATGCTGTTGACCACACGATGGCACGGCAACCCATGCTCCGTTGACGCGCCGCTCATCAGCCGGCCGACCATACGGGCCCTCCGGGGGAAGCCGGCAAGCGCGGCTATGCGTCCGTATGTCAGCACCTTGCCGACTGGTATCTGCGCCACGACGGCATAGACAGCGGCTGCGAATCCCTCGTTGTCGCCGACAGTCTTCATACAGCATCGTCTGGGCGGTAAAGCCAGCAGCCTGGCTCGTGAGAATTGACAATACCGACGGCTTGCAGAAAGGAGTAAATGACCTTCGTGCCGACAAATTTCATTCCGCGCTTCTTCAGGTCGGCGGAAATGCGGTCTGACAGCGGCGAAGAGACCGGCTCATGCTCGCGAATGACCTCGCCGCCGGTATACGCCCAAATGAAGCGGTCAAACGAGCCATACTCCCTCTGAATATCCATGAAAACAGCGGCATTGGCAATCGCAGCCTTGATTTTCAACACGTTGCGTATTATGCCTTTGTCCTGAAGCAATGAGGCTATCTTCTCACCGTTGTAGCAAGCTATCTTAGCGCAGTCAAAACCGTCAAACGCCGCACGGAAGTCCTCCCTCTTGCCCAGCACGCACTCCCATGACAGCCCAGGCTGGAACGACTCGAGCAGGAGCATCTCAAACAGCTTGCTGTCATCATGCACGGTGACACCCCACTCATTGTCATGGTAATCGACATAAAGCGGGTTGGCGATGTTGCACCAGCGGCAACGGCATTTCCCTGACGGGTCCTGGCTGTGTTTATCCATCATCTGACACCATATTTATTGTGCAGCAAAGTTAGCCAGCCGCAGCGAGCGGCGCAACATCATTCCGCCGTGAAAGCGTCACAAACAGTCATAAATGGGCATAAACAGAGCAAATTAAGATTAAACCAGCGGCAGGTACAGACAATCCAATTATTGTTGGCGTGATATTTGACTTTTATTAATAGTCGGATATGTCACAGCCTCCGAGGGCTGTGCGTCACAGATAAGAAACGAAGAAAAGTACAACAAACTATCTTTTGATATGAACAGAAAAGCATTATTCTCACTCGCAATGGGTGTGCTGGCACTGGGGCTTACCGCTCCGGAAGCGTCGGCGCAAAATCAAGGGGAGTTTATCAGGACATCACAGGCAGCAGCGTTTGACACGGACTTCACCGAAGCAGCGGAGAAGACCGTCAATGCGGTAGTCTGCATAAAGAGCTACAGCAACCGCAGCCAGCAGCAGTACGGCAACGGCGGCATGTATGACCCCTTCGACATGTTCGAGTTCTTCTTCGGACAGCCGCAGCCGCGCCAGCAGCCGCGCGGACAGCAACGCCGCCAGAGCAACGAGCCGGTACAGTCAGGCCTCGGCTCTGGAGTGATACTTACCGACGACGGATATATCGTCACCAACAACCACGTGGTGGACGGCGCGGACAAACTGGAAGTGCTGCTCAATGACAACTCCACATACGACGCACGCATAGTCGGCACTGACGAGGCCACCGACCTCGCCCTTCTGAAGATAGACGCTACAGGGCTCTCCCCTATCACATTCGGCGACAGCGAGGCTGTCAAGGTGGGCGAATGGGTGCTCGCAGTCGGCAATCCCTTCGGCTTCAACTCGACTGTCACCGCCGGCATCGTGAGCGCAAAGGCTCGCAGCCTCGGGAACTCGCACAATATGAACGGCATAGAATCGTTCATACAGACCGACGCGGCTCTCAACCCCGGCAACTCGGGCGGCGCGCTGGTCAACCTGAAAGGGGAACTGATAGGCATCAACTCAGCCATATACAGCAACACGGGCAGCTACGCGGGCTTCTCGTTTGCAATACCGACTTCGATAGTGAAGAAAATCATGACAGACCTGCGCCAGTACGGTGTGGTACAGCGTGCAGTGCTGGGCTGCACCATCATGGAACTCGACTCCAAGCTCGCCAAGGAGAAGGACATCACGGCTGTCAAGAGCGGCCTTTACATCGAGTCGGTGCAGGACATGAGCACCGCCAAGGAACTCGGCCTGAAAGAGGGTGACGTGATAACCGGCATCAACAGCCAGACCATCGCCAACCGCTCGCAGCTCGTGGAGCAGCTCAACAAGTTCCGCCCGGGCGACACTATCTCCATAACCTACTACCGCGACAACAAGAAGTACACCAAGAGCGGCGTGCTGCGCAACCCGCAGGGCAATACCACGATAGCCAAGAAGAATGACTTCACGAGCATCGGCTGCGCGTTTGTCAAGGTGTCTACGGAGCTGAAGAACAACCTCGGCATCTCACACGGCATGCAGGTGAGCGGGCTTAAGAACGGCGCGTTCCGCAACGCCGGCATCAAGGACGGGTTCATCATACTCGACATCAACGGCAATGACATCAACTCTGCCGACGACATAGAGATGATTTACAATGAGGTGATGAAGAGTTCAGACCATGTATTGTTCGTATCGGGCATCTACCCGACTGGCAAGAAAGTATATTACGCAGTAGACCTGTCCGAATGAGGGTCTGTTGCCCTATCTGACTGACTAAGCCCCCACGTCGGTGACGATGCGGGGGCTTCAATTATATCCTGGTCTGTGATATGCGGTCAGAACTCTATAGCGAGACGGACGTTGATTTGGCGGCGTGTCAGGTAGTTTGGGACGGCATACTGTATGTCGTTCACGTCTGTCACCCAGTAGTAGCTGCTGACGTTGGAGATGTCAAGCAGGTTGAACACGTCCAGCCCAATGACAATGCTCTTGAAATGCCTGCGCCAGTCATACGGGCGCACTCCGTCTGTCGGTGCGCCGACAAGCTGGTAGCTCACGCCGATGTCAAGACGCCTGTACGCCGGTGCGCGAAACCACGATGTGGAGCGCGACACACGCGGCGCGGTCATGGTAAGGCCGTCGGAAAGTATGCCGCGCAAGCTGAATTTCAGCTTCGGGAATTTCGGGAAGTAGTCGTTGAAGAAAAGGGCTATGGAGTAGCGTTGCTCGCCAGGGAGCGGGCATTTCACGCCATTTAGCGTCTGCTGCGCCTTCATCAGCGAGAAGGAGAGCCACGAGTCGCTGCCTGTGACAAACTGCCCGAACAGGCGCATGTCAAGCCCCATGATGTAACCCTTGGAGTCGTTCACGCCGGAATAGGACACTTTCAGGTTGTCATATTCGTATGAGATGAGGTTTGCGAGGTTCTTGTAATACGCCTCGCCGGTAATCTTGAACGGGCGGTCAAAGGCTCGAAACGTGTAGTCTGCGCCGAGCACCACCTGTATGCTTCGCGGCGACTTGATGTCGCGGTTGAGCTGGACGACGCCGTTGCCGTCGGCATCGGTTATCGACTGCCGGTACTCCTTGTAGAACGGCGACTGATAGTACATGCCCAGAGCCAGACGGTACGTCCAGCGGTTGTTGACCATCGGCGAGAAAGTGAAATTGACGCGAGGCGAGGCGAGGAACTCCTTGTTGAAGTCCCAGTATGAGAAGCGCACGCCGCCGTTGAGCGAGAAATGCGCCTTCTCGGTGTCCCAGTAATATGAATCCTCGAGGAAGAAGGCAAGACGGTTTGCGCTTATGTCCTGACGCGAAGCGAGGTTGTATATCAGGTGAACGCCATCGGGGAGGTGCGGCAGCGAATACCCAGAAGAGTCGCGCCATTCCCACTCGCGTGTGCGGTCTCGGAAAGTCTCGTGCTGGTATGTCAGCCCATATGTGAAATGGTTGCTGCGCCAGGTGGTGTTGCCCCGGAGCATGGCCTGAAGCACCGAAGCTTTCAGCCGGTTGCGCGAGTGTTCCATATACTTGCCCACGCCAAGCTCGCCGCCCACGCCTTCAGGGCCGGACGTTCCGGCCTGGTTGAGCCAGTACTCGCCTGAAATGTCATAACTTACCAATTCATCTGTAATGAAGCCCGACAGACCGAATGTGAAGTCGGAGGCATTGCTCGGGCGGTAGTTCATAGCCAACGCGCCGAGCCATGTCTGGAACTTGTCGTCCTCGTCGCCGTCGAAATAGACCTTGAACTGCTTGACATCCTCGCTCGTGCCGAAGCTCGTCTCGCGGTCGGCGGGCTTGAACTTGTAGTTGTTGAGCGATATGTTGCCGAGGAAATTGACGGAGAATTTCTCGGAGGTCTTCAGGTTGATGTTTGTCTGGTAGTCGAAGTACAAAGGGTCATACTCGCCGCGTGTCTCGAGAGAGGAGAGCAGGGAGTTGTTCTTCTTGAGGCGCACGCCGTGCATCTGCGAGAATTTGCCGGAGTTCTGACCTATCGCCAGCGAGCCGCCCATGAGGCTGAGCGACACGGCTCCCTCGAAGGATTCCGGCTCGCGGTACGTGATGTCGAGCGCAGAGGACATCTTGTCAGCATAACGAGCCGGGAAGCCGCCTGTGGAGAAGCGTATGCTCCCCACCATGTCCGGGTTGATGATTGACAGTCCCTCCTGCTGCCCCGAGCGCATCAGCTGCGGGCGATATATCTCCACTCCGTTGATATATACTGAGTTCTCGTCATACGAACCTCCGCGCACAGAATATTGCGAACTCATCTCGTTGCTGGAGTTCACGCCCGCCATTGTGGAAATCATCGCCTCGACAGAGCCTCCGGAAACGTCGGGGGAGGTTTTGAGCGATTCTCGGTCAATGGACTGCATGCCGTTGATGGTGTTCTTGTAGCCCATTACGACAACATCCTGCAACTCCACGTCAGAGGACATCAGCTTGACATTGAGCGTGACCTCCTTTTCGGGCTTGATGAGGCGTTGCTTGAGTTCCTTGAAGCCGATGCTGGTGAATATCACGTCGAGGGTGTCCTTCTGCGCCACGGTAAACGAATAGTAGCCTTGCAGATCGGTGTTGGTGCCTATGGCAGTGCCTCCGATGCGGACAGTGGCAAACTCGATGGGGTTGCCCTCTGCATCCGTCACCTTGCCGCCTATCTTCACGTCGGCGGCGTAAGCGGCAGCGCAAACCGCCACCCAGAGTATCACAAAGAGGAATAATCTTGCGTATTTCATCTTATATTAAACGCTTGGCGGCGATGCTATATTATACGCCGGCCGCCAAGTCGCGGCAATACACATACAAGTCCTCGGGCTCGCCGCCGAAGCAGAACCATTCGGGCAGGGCTGCAATGCGAGAATAGCCCATCTCCTCAAACAGGCGTATGCTCGGCGTGTTGCGGGAGGCGATTTTGGCGGCAAGACGGCGCAAATGCAGCACGTCGCGGCCATAACGCTCGAGCGCGTCAACGGCGGCACGCGCAAACCCCTTGCCCCGCCACTCGCGTCCTATCACAAGTCCCAGGTATGCACGGCGGGCATTTATGTCAATCTCGTAGAAGTCTCCCAGGCCGACGGGCATCTGTCCCTCCACCGACTCGATGACAAGACGCAGCTGGCCGGCACGGAAGGGGTCGGCATCGTAGTCCAATGCATACTGCATCAGCTGGTGTCGCGAAAGGGGGGCGACACGCTCGGAATAACGCCATATCGACACATCGTTCTCGATGTCGAACATCATCGCCACATCCTCCGGTTCGAGGGCCCGCAGGCGCACCCGGTCGTTGCCAACGCTTCGGTCTGCCTGTCTGTTCATGAGTGTATGGTGTCTGAAAACGGTATACGGTTCATCAGCGAGCGTCCCAAGGTAAGCGAGTCGGTGTATTCCAGCTCGCCGCCCACGCTCACGCCACGCGCCAGCATAGTCACCTTGACCGGCAGATGCTGCAACTTGCGGTATATGTAGTAGTTGGTGGTGTCACCCTCCATTGTCGCGCTCAGCGCGAGTATCACCTCGCGTATCCCCCCGTCCTCGACACGCTTGACCAGCGAGTCAATTTCGAGGTCATTGGGAGAAACACCTTCGAGTGGGGATATGATGCCCCCCAGCACATGGTATACGCCGTGATGCTCATGCGTTTCCTCAATGGTAATCACGTCCTTGACGTTTTCCACCACACAGACCACCGAGCGATCGCGGCGCGTGTCGGCGCAAATGGCACAGGTGTCCGTGTCGCTTATGTTATGGCAGTGGCTGCAATAGCGCACGCCTTTGCGCATATCTATTATCGCGTTGCCGAGGGCAAGCGATGTCTCCTCGCCCTCGCGCAGCAGGTGCAGGGCGAGCCGCAGGGCTGTACGCGCCCCCACGCCAGGCAGCCGCGACAGCTGCGCGACAGCCTCGTCAAGGAGTTTTGAATTGTCAGATAAGTTCACTGTCAGTATATATTATAGCTGTGGAGCTGTATTTCAATGCATTATCAGCCGGTGGTCATGGCACTCCATGACACGCCCCGGGTAACGGTCTACGAGCTGCAGGTTGTGCGTCGCCATAAGCACGGTATGCCCGCGCTGCACCAGGCTGTGCAACAGCTCGACGATGTTGCGCCCCGTCTCGGGGTCGAGGTTGCCCGTAGGCTCGTCGGCAAGTATGAGCTGCGGCTTGTTGAGCAATGCCCGCGCTATTACAATGCGCTGCTGTTCGCCTCCGCTCAGCTCATGGGGCATCTTGTAGCTCTTGTTGGCCATGCCCACCACGTCCAGCACCTCATGGATGCGGTCCTCCATGTCGCCACGGCGTTTCCAACCGGTCGCCTCAAGCACGAAGCGGAGGTTTGCGTTCACCGAGCGGTCCTGGAGCAGCTGGAAATCCTGGAACACGATGCCTATCTCGCGGCGCAGGTAGGGTATGTCCCGGCGGCGTATCGTGTCAACGTCATAGTCGAGGACACGGGCCCGCTCGGCGCTTGCCACAGGCACGTCGGCATACATGGTCTTCATCAGCGAGCTCTTGCCGCTGCCGACACGGCCGACGAGGTAGCAGAACTCGGCACGTCCGAGCGTGAAAGTCACGCCCTTCAGCACCTGCCTCTCGGCACGGTCTATGTCCACATTATTGTAGTCTATAACAATGTCGCTCATGTCGCTATCGTTTGGGGTTATGCTTGCCGGGCGGCTTCGGCTTGCGGAAATTGGGGTTGAACGAGCGGGGCGGCCCCGGGAAAAGCCGACCGATGAGGTCGGGGCGGTGCATCTGCCGCAAGGTGCGTTCCAGCCCCTGCCGCGCTTCTGGCTTGTACCAGAAGAAGAACATTCGTTGCTTTAGCTTCTCTTGTGGTGTGTGGGCTGAGAATACTTCTTCAAGAGTGTAGGGATGGTAACCAGAATACCATGTGTCGGTAGAGACAGTCATAGGAGTAGGCGTGAAGTCTTGCACTTGTTCGAGTTGGAAGTCCATATCGCGGGTCTCTGTTGCGAGTTCAGCCATATCCTCTTCTGTGCATCCTGGATGTGAAGAAATGAAGTAGGGAATGATTTGTTGGCGAAGCCCTGCTTCTCGGTTGATGCGGTCGAAGATGCGCTTAAACTCGTGGAAGAGTTGGAATGAAGGCTTACGCATGAGTCGGAGCACACGGTCGGAAGTATGCTCAGGTGCTACTTTAAGTCGGCCAGATACATGATGGATAATCAGTTCCTTGGTGTATTCTTCTGCTGCTTTACGTAGTTCTGGGTCTTTGTACTGATTAAGCAAAAGGTCGTATCTCACACCGCTACCAATGAAGCTTTTCTTTATGCCAGGTAAAGCATCGACGGCTTTGTAGATGTCGAGCAATGGGGCATGATCTGCATTCAAGTTCGGGCAAACAGAGGGATTGATGCATGATGGGCGCTTGCATTTTCCACAGAGTTCCCGATTCTTTCCGTGCATCTGATACATGTTGGCTGATGGGCCGCCTAAGTCGGAGAGGTAGCCACGAAAATCAGGCATATTTATAATTTGCTTGACTTCGCGCAGAATGCTTTCCTTCGAACGGCTCATGATGAATTTGCCTTGATGGGCAGATATTGTACAGAATGCGCACCCACCGAAACATCCGCGATGGATGTTGACAGAGAATTTGATCATCTCGTAAGCAGGAATGCGCTTGTTCTTGTACTTGGGGTGGGGCAGACGGGTGTATGGGAAGTCGAATGAACGGTCAATCTGCTTAGTCGTCATGGGTGGATAAGGCGGGTTGACCACTACATAGATGTTTCCCGTTTTTTGCAATATTCGTTGTGGATGCAACTTGTTGCTCTCTTCCTCTATATGTCGGAAGTTTTCAGCAAAATGACGCTTATTTGCAAGACAGTCTTCGTGAGAGTGCAGAATGATATCGTCGTCGCAGATGCCCCGTGGAATGTTTTCTTCACTTTGCAGCGTAACAGTTTGCTTTATGGGAAACTTGCGCATCAAATCGTTGAACTGCTCTGTAGTACAAAAGGCCTCTTCCACGTCGTGGAGAATGTAGTGATTGATGTTCTTACAGATATCAGTCATAGGCAGTTCTCCCATGCCGTAGACAATCATGTCGGCCCCACTATTGGTGAGGATGCAAGGACATAGCTTCTCTTTCCAATAATCGTAATGCGTAACTCTTCGCAAAGAAGCTTCAATGCCACCCAATACTATGGGCACGTCGGGATAAAGTTCTTTAAGAATCTTAGAGTAGACGATAGTGGGATATTCAGGACGCATGTCATGACGGCCGTCGGGAGTGTAGGCGTCTTCCGAACGCAGTCGTCGATTGGCCGTATACTTGTTGACCATCGAGTCCATACATCCTGGAGCTATGCCAAAGAACATTCTTGGACGTCCTAACTTCTTGAAGTCGCGGTAATCGCCGTGCCAGTCGGGTTGTGGAACTATGCATACACGATATCCTTCCGCCTCGAGGAGCCTACCTATTACGGCTGCTCCAAAAGAAGGGTGGTCAACGTAAGCATCGGCTGAAAAGAGGATGATGTCGGCGACGTCCCAACCGCGTAGGTCCATTTCTTTACGTGTTGTAGGAAGCCAATCTGTTAATTGCATGCTATGAATGGGGAGATGATTGTTGATTTTTACGATAGTGGCTCGTTCTGCCAAAAGAACTTTATGAATGGTAGTCGTTCATCAAAAGGAACGATTCTACAATAAAAGAGGAAGACAAGCATTTTGCTGCCTCTTGTAAGAAACGAACTGCTTGTCCTTCTCCTTCTTTTAGTTGTACTATAGCTCTGTAAGAATGCAGAGAAATAGTGTTATGCTTCATGTTGAACTTCTTCGGACAATACAGGGTGAGACACTTCCCACTCGTGATAAGCTTGAATAAGGTTCTTCAGACCAAAGGCTTTCATCTTGTCGTGGTAAATCACGTCGATGCAAAGGTCGAGCAAGTCCTTTGTATTATCAGAACTTGAAGCAATGAGTGAGCGAATGTTGAGCTTGAGCTTGTCAAGCTCTGCTTCTGTAACGTAGCCAGTAGAATTAATAAGTCCGTTGAATAGGTCGTATTTACGAATGGTGTTCATATTCTGGTCGGTTACGTTCATGTGGCGTGTGCCACTCTCGTTGAGTTGAATGTCGTACATGATAGATGGATTATAAAGTAGTAAAAAATTATTTTTTTGTTTGTGATTTGGCTGCCGCATAGGCTTTCTGCCAGTCTGTATTAAGACAGAAAGGTGTGAGTTCTCCACCTTCGTTGATGTAGGACATCGTGGTTTCTTGGTCTTTGTCGTCAAACATAGGATTTGATACCGACGCGTCCATAAATAGCATAATTTTTTCCTTTCGTTTATCTTCGTTCATCTTTTTGCTCTTAAGAATTTCGTCGAAAAAGAGCGTAATGAACTCTGAAAGATAATAAGCCTGCGTATCGAGAAAGGCAGAAGGGACGGAGTCAGTCTCTTCGAAAGCCTTTTTCTTCATATAGATAAGGGCTGTTCGTTTAAATTGTGCTATTTGGGTCTGTGTAAAGCTACTTGTGGGAGAGTTGACTATGCGTGTGGCGTTGTCAAGTACTATATTATATACGTCTTGTGCTCGCCCAGTAGCGAAGCAGCTTAACAGTAAGACAAGGGTTGCGAGGAAAAATTTGTTCTTCATACTGCGTCTGAGTATTGGTGTTTTGTAAATGAAGGGCTATTTGTCGCAGCGACTAATGCACTCTGTCTGCATTTTGCTTTACAAAGGAAGCCCAAGAGTGAGGTACATTCTCATTTCGTTCTGGTCGTCCACTTTGTAGGAAGTGGCAATAAGCTGCGCCGAGGGCGTCGGTAGCATCGAAGAACGGAAGCATGCTTTCATTGGGAATATGAAGCATGCGCTGTAGCATGGCAGCCACTTGCTCTTTGCTCGCTTGCCCATTGCCCGTAATGGCTTGCTTTATCTTTAGAGGTGCGTATTCGTGGATCGGAACATCACGACTAATAGCCGCGGCAATCGCTACTCCTTGAGCACGCCCCAACTTTAGCATGCTCTGTACATTCTTTCCAAAGAAGGGTGCCTCGATGGCCATCTCATCGGGTTTGAATGATTCGATGATGCCAAGAACACGCTCATAGATGCGCCCGAGCTTGAGGTACACGTCCTTACATTTCCTCAGATCTATCACGCCCATTGCTTCCATGGAAACCTTGCGACCACTGATTTTGATGACACCATATCCAAGCACGTTTGTGCCAGGGTCAATGCCGAGAATTATCTTTTCAGGGATTGTCATAGTGCAAAAATACACAATGAAGAGCAAATCTAAGCATTTATTTCTGCAAAATTTTCCTATTCTAATATTAACTTGTATATTTGCATCATGCAGTAATTTGCAAATTGAAGATTTACGCTTACACAATAAACTAACAAAGCAATGAAACGTTTATTATCTTTCCTCTTTGTCGCAATGGTCAGTACGATCATGATGGCTCAAGCTGTAATCAAATTCGAAAAGACTACTATCGATTTTGGTACTTTCAATGAGAATAAAGTGCAGGTAGGAAGTTTTGTATTTACCAACACAGGTGATAAGCCTTTGGTAATCCAACAGGCTTATGGGTCGTGTGGATGCACTGTTGCTACTCCTCCTAAGGATCCTATTGCTCCAGGTGCAAAGGGTGTAATAAAGGTGTCATACAACGGCAAAGGAAAGTTTAAAGGCTTCTTCAAAAAAGCCATAACAGTCCGTTCAAATGCATCTAACTCTATCGTACGTGTCTATCTGCAGGGCAATATGCTTGTAGATGAGTAGTAGAGGACGCCTCCAATCCACTTATCCCTTTTCAGTACGGGATAAAATAAATAGAACCATTTCCATTATTATACGTACAGTATATGAATAGCAATAACTATCTTGTCGTTTTGGCTGGAGGAGTCGGAAGTAGATTCTGGCCAGTTAGTAGTGAGTCTTTACCCAAGCAGTTTCTTGATATATTGGGCTGTGGACGCACTTTGATTCAGCTTACTTTGGATCGCTTCAAGGGCCTCATTCCGATTGAAAACGTTTGGGTGGTTACCTCAGAAGATTATAGGCATATCGTGGAACAACAACTCCCCGATATGCCTAAGCAGAACATATTGTGCGAACCTTGTCGTCGGAACACTGCTCCGTGCATTTGCTACGTAAGTTGGAAAATAAAGAAGCAAAATGCAAAAGCTAACATTGTAGTGTCGCCTGCCGACCATGTAGTAATGGATAAGCAAAGTTTCCAAGAAGCGGTAGATGACTCCTTATCGTTTGCTGCTGAGACGGATGCTGTGGTGACGATAGGCCTAAAGCCAACTCGCCCTGAGACCGGCTATGGATATATCAAAGCTGATCTGAGTTACTCTTCTTCGCGTAAGCAAAATATCTTCCGTGTGGATGAATTTAAGGAGAAACCGACACTTGAAGTGGCAGAGGAGTATGTGAAGCATTCCAATTATTTATGGAATTCTGGCATATTTATATGGAATGTTAATACCATTATCAATGCTTTCCGTGTATACGAGCCTCAGATTTCCGAAATCTTTGAGGATTTGCTTCCGGTATATGATACAGAGCAGGAGCAAAAGGCCATAGATGAGGCTTATCCTAAGTGTGAGAACATTTCGGTGGATTATGCCATTCTTGAGAAAGCAGAAGAAATATTCGTATTCCCAGCATCCTTCGCATGGAGTGATTTAGGCACATGGAACTCTCTTAGAGAGCAGTCGGAAAAGGATCAATATGGCAATGTAAGCATAGGTGATAATATAAAGCTCTTTGATACTTACAACACGATTGTTCACGCCTGTGGTAAAAAGGCCGTCGTAGTAGAGGGCCTTGATGGTTACGTAGTGGCAGAGAAAGATGACAAACTGCTTATCTGCAAGCTCTCTGAAGAACAGCGCATTAAGTTGTTTCATTAATTTGCCTGTTGAAAATTCTTGAGGGGGTTATAAGTAGATCCGTCGTGAAGAAGAGAACGTGAAGATCGCTTGAATAATGTAAAGCCGATAATCCACTATTAGTTACCTATCTCGTTAGCATATACAGGGAAAACTTTATAACTCCATAATATCAGAATTTCAAACCTCAACATAGAGAGGAAGAATGTTTTCAAGTACAATCTTAACATGGTATGCGCAGCACAAGCGTGACTTGCCGTGGCGAAATATCTCCGATCCATATAAAATATGGGTGTCGGAGATTATTTTGCAACAGACTCGTATTATTCAAGGGTATGATTACTATGTGCGTTTTATAACAGCCTTTCCTACTGTAGAGTCATTGGCAGACGCAGAGGAGGATGAGGTAATGCGCCTTTGGCAAGGATTGGGATATTATAGTCGAGCTCGCAATATGCATGCGGCAGCCAAACAGATTGTGGATGCAGAAGGGTTTCCTACGACGTATCAAGGTGTAAGAGCTTTAAAGGGTGTGGGAGACTATACGGCAGCAGCCATATGTTCTTTTGCCTATCACTTGCCCTATGCAGTAGTCGACGGAAACGTGTACAGAGTGCTGAGCAGATATTTCGATATTGATGTCCCAATCGACACCACTAAAGGAAAAAAATATTATGCAGAGCTTGCACAGTCCTTGCTTCCTAAACACAATGCTCATGATTATAATCAAGGACTGATGGATTTTGGAGCTACTCAATGTGTGCCCACCAATCCAGATTGTGAGCATTGTCCATTAGTGGAATCGTGTGCAGCATTGGCTCATGATGTGGTGGAAGAGCGTCCTGTGAAAACGCATCGAGTGAAAGTGCGTGAGCGCTTCTTCGTCTCCGTCAAAGTCGTTACTCCCAATGGCGTGTGGATTCATAAGCGAAAGAATAATGACATATGGCGTGGTCTGTATGAATATGTGCTGTTAGAATTCCAGCAAGCGCCGAATTTCTTACAATTGGAAAAGGCGGCTTTAGCGCATCATCTGCCCAAAGGAGGTACGTGGTCCGTTGTCAAAGAAAAGGTGCGCCATGTACTGACTCATCAGGTGCTATGGACGGATTTCTATCAGTTGGATTATAGTGAGAATATCCCTTTATTCCCTCAATATATATTAGTAAAGGAAGATCAATTAGCTGATTATGCTATGCCGCAGTTGCTTCAAAATAGATATTAGAGAGGCACAGGCATATAAGGCATAAATACAGAAAATCTTCTTTCTATCGAATCAAAAAAATAGCATAACAATACTCAATAACCAATCAATATGGCTCGTAAACGCAAACCCTTACCCATTCTGGAGAATGTGACCATCACGGATGTTGCAGCAGAAGGAAAGGCTATAGCTAAAATAGATAATCTTGTAATTTTCGTCCCCTATGTAGTTCCGGGTGATGTAGTTGACTTGCAAATACGTCGTAAGAAGCACAGCTATGCTGAGGCAGAAGCCATACGCTTTCATAAGTATTCGGAGAAGCGAGTAAAGCCATTCTGCCAGCACTTTGGTGTGTGTGGTGGATGTAAATGGCAATGTCTTTCATACGAAGATCAGATACACTATAAGCAAAAGCAGATTGTGGACAATCTGACACGCATAGGAAAGGTAGAATTGCCCGAAATCAGTCCCATATTAGGAAGTAAGCATCAGACGCATTACCGCAACAAACTGGAGTTTGGCTTTTCAAATAAGCGTTGGCTTACCGCAGAAGAAGTAGCATCGGGCAAGAAGTTCGATGTGATGGATGCAGTAGGATTTCACATACCTGGCGCATTTGATAAGATTCTTGACATAGAGTGTTGTCACTTGATGGACGATATCAATAATCGCCTTCGTAATGGTATTAGAGCGTTTGCTTTGGATCATCATCTCAGTTTCTACGATATCAGAGGTGGTCACGGATTACTGCGCAATATGATGATACGCACGTCGGCCACTCATGAGATTATGCTTCTTATGCAATTCTGCATCCATTCAGAGGAAGAGCGGGAACAAGCCATGTCGGTGATGGAATATATCAAGACCTCTTTCCCTGAGGTAACCTCTTTGCTTTGGGTAAATAATCTAAAGTGTAACGATACGATAGGTGATCTTGACATTCAGACTTATCACGGCACGGATTTTATCTATGAAATAATGGAAGATTTGCGCTTTAAAGTCGGCCCCAAGAGTTTCTATCAGACCAATACGGAGCAAGCTTACGAACTTTATAAAGTAGCACGCCATTTTGCTGGTCTAACTGGTACCGAACTCGTATACGACCTCTACACTGGCACAGGAACTATTGCTAACTTTGTAGCTCATCAAGCCAAGCAAGTGATCGGTATAGAATATGTGCCCGAAGCTATAGAAGATGCGAAAGTTAATTCGCAAATCAATCATTTGGATAATACGCTATTCTATGCGGGCGATATGAAGGATATTCTTAATCAAGACTTCATCGAAACTCATGGACGTCCTGATGTAATAATTACGGATCCTCCTCGTGCAGGTATGCATACCGATGTAATTAATACCATACTTTTTGCTGCTCCAAAGCGAATTGTCTACGTCAGTTGTAATCCCGCCACTCAAGCGCGTGATCTACAGTTGCTCGATGCAGACTATAAGGTCATGGCCGTGCAGCCCGTTGATATGTTTCCACAGACTCACCATGTAGAAAATGTGGTGCTGCTCGAACGCAGACAGAAATAAAACTTTCAGGCATGATCACGGTACATCGGCACAATCCTTTGCTACGAGGCAAATTGATGGCGTTTCAGCAGTCGGGTGATGCTCATGCTATGGCTCGATTCCTATCAGAACTCTCTGTGTCCGATTTTCGAACCGCGGGCTATTTGCTATCGGAGGAAGTCCTTCCCGCAGCATCGGAACGTACTTACTGGGCTTTCTTCGTACAGATCGTTCCTCTGCATCCTAAAGCTTATTTGGGTACATTCTTAAAAGCCGCTGTCAGCATGTATCGTAAGCAGCTGCTGTCGCTTTCTGTTGAGGCTTTGCAGAAGTTCGCTATGCAGTGCACGCCTATAGATCGCAAGAAGTTGCTCGAAACGCTCTTGCCCGTAATGCGCTCTTCAGAAGAGGTGGCTACGCTTATCAATGTGTTTTGTCCAGAAGAGACCGACGCTTCGCTTATCTATCTTATCAAAGCTCATACTCCGCAGACTTACTATCAGCTCTTTCAGCGAATGAAGAAGGTTGATGCGCAAAAGGTTCGCTCGTGCGTGATTTCGCTTATGAAGCATAATGATGCACTATCATTTAATATGGCAAGTCTTGTGAAGAGATACTTTGATTTACCCAACGTGCCAGGTACATTCTCCTTGCAGGTCAACGACTATGAACTCAGTCGGTTAGATCAAGGGTATGAATCTTTCGCCAAAATGCTTAAGCGGTGAAACTCGAAAGAACGCGATCGATCAATATATGAACTATCAATTCGCAATTTAAAATTGCCTATACTCTCAATAACAATGAAACAAATTTTACCTGTAATTGCAGCGACCTTCTTGCTTTCCATGCCTATGGTAGCTAGAAAATCCAATCCTAAGTCGCCTGCAGCCACAGTCCAACCAGCAAGTGTCACTCAGAAAGGACTATTCACGGTGACAAAGACTGGTACGGACTATTATTTCTCTATTCCCGACTCTTTGCTCGGCAGAGAGATGCTTGTTACGGTACGTTTTACCTCAACTCCTGCTGGTACAGGAAAGTACGGAGGCGAAATGGCCAATGAACAGACCGTCTATTTTGAAAAATCTCCTGACGGAAAACTCCAAATGCGTTCGCGCTTGCTCATCAATAAGGCCGACTCTGTAGATAAAATCAATCGTGCCATCGTGATAAGCAACGAAGACCCTATTATTGCATCGCTCAAAGT
>DHKE01000061.1 GCA_002404675.1 Porphyromonadaceae bacterium UBA4702
GTATGCCGGTATAGTCTTCCCCTTGTATCGCGGATGAGGCACACGGGTATAGGGCAGGTCAAACGATCGGTCTACCTCCTCGGTAGTCCACGGCGCGTACATGGGGTTGATGCGTATGTTGCGCCCGCCGACACTCTGCCACATCACCGCGCCGGAGTATTTGTTTGACTCCTCCTCGACATGGCGGAAATTGCGCGACTGCAGCCGCTTGTCTTTCAGGCAGTCCTCGTATGAGGCCAGCACAATGTCGCCAGCCGCCGGGTTGCCGTCAGAAAAAAACACCGTCTGCGGCACATCCGTTATGTCAGGCAGCCGCTCGCCGGCATCGAGACGGCGGGCTATCTCGACAATGGACTTCTCCCCCATGCCGTATACTATCATGTCGGCAGCGCAGTCAGCGAGTATAGGCTTGCGCAGCCGGTCTTCCCAATAGTCGTAATGCGAGACACGTCGCAGCGAGGCCTCGATGCCGCCGGCGATGAGCGGCACGTCGGGGAACAGGCGTTTGAGTATCTGCGTGTATACTATCGTGGGATAGTCAGGGCGCGCGCCGCGCCGTCCGCCGGCGGTGTAGGCATCGTCATGGCGCAGACGGCGAGCCGCCGTATAGTGGTTGACCATGGAGTCCATAGCCCCGGCAGAAACGCCGAAGAACAGGCGGGGCTCGCCAAGTTTGCGGAAAT
Source organism: Porphyromonadaceae bacterium UBA4702 (assembly GCA_002404675.1). Lineage (GTDB taxonomy): Bacteria > Bacteroidota > Bacteroidia > Bacteroidales > Muribaculaceae > Lepagella. Next base: position 684 of record DHKE01000061.1, read on the forward strand.
CGCGCAAGTCGTCGCGCCAGTTTGGCTGCGGCACTATCGCCACGCGGTAGCCCTCGGCCTGAAGCACGCGCCCGATGACCGCCGCGCCGAATGAGGGATGGTCCACGTATGCGTCGCCGCTGAACAGTATGACATCAGCCTGCTCCCACCCCAGTGCGTCCATCTCGTCACGCGAGGTGGGGAGGAAGTCCGTCCTGCGGTATGCGCCGGCCGCAGCCGACGCTTCGCGTGTATGCCTCTTGCCTTTTTCGTCCTTCATCCCGTAATTCATTTGCTGTCAGCAGCGACGGCATCGAGCCGCTCCTGCAGCGACAGCATCTCGTCACGCAACCTTGCCGCCTCAAGGAAGTCTGTACGCTTTGCCGCCTCGACCATGGCCGATTTCAGCTTTGCAATGGCAGCCTCCATGTCAGACGCGCCCATGTATTCCACTACCGGGTCGGCAGCCACAATGTCGGGGTGTTCCACCTCCATATAGGGGCGCGGCTCGACACGGACAGGGTGTGCAGCCACTTTGTCCTTACGCCAGGCGGTACGGGCTTTGCTCTCAGCCGAAGGCTCGTACTGGTCGAGCAGGTCTGCCGCTGTGCTGGTCTTGATTATCTGGCGAGGCGTGATGCCGTGCTCTCGGTTGTACGCCATCTGCTTGGCGCGGCGGCGCTCGGTCTCCTCTATGGTCATGCGTATGGAGTCGGTCATCTTGTCGGCATACATTATCACCTTGCCGTTGACGTTCCGGGCGGCGCGGCCAGCAGTCTGCACGAGGCTCCGGCGGTTGCGCAGGAAGCCCTCCTTGTCGGCATCGAGTATAGCCACGAGGCTCACTTGCGGCAGGTCGAGACCCTCGCGCAACAGGTTTACGCCTATCAGCACGTCATACACGCCGTTGCGCAAATCCTCGAGTATCTGTATGCGGTCGAGCGTGTCAACGTCGCTGTGTATGTAAGCGCTGCTCACGCCCCACTTGCGCAGGTGCGCGTCGAGTTCCTCCGCCATTCGCTTGGTCAGCGTCGTCACCAGCGTGCGCTCGCCCGCCTCGATGCGCTTCTGTATCTCCTCCATGAGGTGGTCTATCTGCCCCATGCAGGGATGTATTTCTATCTCCGGATCGAGCAGTCCCGTCGGGCGGATAATCTGTTCGGTAAACACGCCCCCGGTCTGCATAAGCTCATAGTCGCCCGGCGTGGCGCTGACATATATGGCCTGGTTTGTCAGCTCCTCAAACTCCTCGAATTTCAGCGGACGGTTGTCGAGGGCAGCGGGGAGGCGGAAACCGTATTCCACGAGGTTCATCTTGCGCGAGAGGTCACCGCCGTACATGGCACGTATCTGCGGCAGAGTGACATGGCTCTCGTCGATTATGGTAAGGTAGTCCTTCGGGAAATAGTCCAGCAGGCAGAACGGACGCATGCCGGGCTTTCGCCCGTCGAAGTAGCGGGAATAGTTCTCGATGCCGGTGCAATGCCCCAGCTCCTTCATCATCTCCACGTCATATGTCACGCGCTCGTACAGCCGCTGCGCCTCCGCCTCGCGGGCTTCGCTGCGGAAGAACTCGCACTGTGCGCCGAGGTCGAGCGTAATCTGGTCAACGGCAGCCGCCATGCACTCCTTGCTCGTCACGAATATGTTGGCAGGGTAAATGTTGAAGCCCTCATGGTTGTCAAGCACTGTGCCGTCCTGAGGGTCGACGGTCTGTATCTTCTCGATTTCATCGCCCCAGAATATCACACGCAACTGTATGTCCTCAAACGAGAGCATGATGTCAACCGTGTCGCCCTTGACACGGAACTGCCCGTTGACCGGCGGTATGTCGGTACGCGAGTAGAGCGAATCCACAAGGCGGCGCAGGAATGCGTTGCGGGCTATGCGCTGCCCTACGGAAATGCGTATCACGTTCTGCTCGAAGTCATGCGGGTTGCCCATACCGTAGATGCAGGACACGCTCGAGATGACCACCACGTCGCGCCGCCCCGACAGCAATGCCGCGACTGTGGAGAGGCGCAGCTGCTCGATGCGGTCATTGATCATCAGGTCCTTCTCGATGTACTTGTCAGACGATGGTATGTATGCCTCGGGCTGGTAATAGTCATAGTAGCTGACGAAATACTGCACAGAGTTGTCCGGGAAGAAACTCTTGAACTCGGCATAGAGCTGTGCGGCGAGGGTCTTGTTGTGCGAGAGGATGAGCGTAGGCCGCTGCACCTGCTGTATCACATTGGCCATGGTGAACGTCTTGCCCGAGCCGGTGACACCGAGCAGCGTCTGGTACGGCAACCCTTTCTCCACGCCCTTCGACAGTTCGGCAATGGCCTCCGGCTGGTCGCCTGTAGGGCAATACTCTGATGTTATCTTGAATTTCATGGCTGGCGGTCTATGTGAACGTCCATCTGCGGGAAGGGGAACGAGAAGCCCTGCTGCTGCAACTCGGTATAGAAGCGGCGGTTCATATCGAAATAGAGAGGCCAGTAGTCAGATATGTGCGTCCATACCCTCACGGCGATGTTGATGCTGCTGTCGGCGAGTTCTGCAAGCCCTACGAATGGCGAGCAGTCCTTCCGCTGCAATATCATGTTGGGCGTGCTTTCGGCCTGAAGAGCCTGTTTGATTTTGCGTTTGCGGCGGTGCAAGCGCAGACGCTGCCACCATGTAGGCTTCTTCTCCTCGTCGGCTGCCATGCCGGCGGGGACGACAGCCTCGATAGCCGCCTCGATATGCTGCTGGTGGCGTTTCTCCATGTCGTCCTCGATGTATTTCTCCACGACGCGCTCATCGGACGATACTATCGCGCGTATCGCCTCTGCCGCCTTATCGTAGTCCGTGCCGTAACTGAGGGCTATCGTCCAGTCTACCCGGCGGTACTGCTCCAGGCTGTAATTGTTGATTGACCCGGTTGACAACCCTCCGTTGGGGATGATGATCGCCTTGTTGTCAATGGTGTTTATGACAGTGTGGAATATCTGTATCTCCTTTACAGTGCCCTCATACCCCTGCGCGGCTATGTAGTCGCCCACCTTGTAGGGCTTGAGCAGCAGTATCAGCACGCCGCCGGCAAAGTTCTGCAGCGTGCCGCTCAGCGCCATGCCGATAGCGACACCGGCAGAGGCAAACAGGGCGAGGAATGAGCTGGTCTCGATGCCGAGGATGCCGACTATCGTCACTATCAGTATGAAATACAATATTATACGGATGAGCGACAGTATAAACGTGGTGAGCGAGGCGTCCATGTTCCGGCCGACCATGATGGAGTGAACCATCCGGTATATCTTGCCAATGATGAAACGCCCGATGTAGAACACCGCTACCGCGATGAGCAGCTGGAACGCGAAGTCAACCATCGAGTTGACTATCTTGGATATGGCATCGTCGATGCTCAGGTTGCCGAATGCACGTATGGCATCCGTCCCCTTCTCTATCTCTTCGGCTATAGGAGCTGTCGGCTGCTCCTGCCCCTGCTGCACCAGAGCGGTTATCATATTGGTCAGTGAAAACATGATGTAATCGGTATTGGGGTTATTCGTAAATGGGGTCGTCGTTGGGGTACACGCGCCTGTACCAGTCGAGCGTGCGGTACATGCGGTCGTCACGCGAGTCGGTCATGCGGTACAGGTGGCACGACAGCCCGCTGTAATACTCCGGTACAATGCGCACGCCACGGAAATCATACTGCGACGCGGCGGCATAGACCACGAAATCGTCAATCGCCTGCTGGAATGAGGAAATGTCGCTGCCGTCGCAGTCGGCCACCATGCGCGTGTACTGGCCGAAATCATACAGCGGCGAGGAGTACGAGCCACGCGAATAGACCTGAAGGCTGGCATCCTGCGGCAGCGGCTCGAAGCCGGCATACGCGGCAGCCGTGGCATCTGCCATACGCTCGATGTGCCGCATGTCCATGACACTCATCGTGACCACCTTGTTGCGGTCGTTGTAGTAGTCAAATGTCGCCTTGGCAGCCTTAACTACATCACCTTTCTCGCCTAACAGTATAGGCAGCGTGATGTCATACGGCATACCCGCGCCCTGCAATTCCGTGCACGAGCCGATGTAGCAGCTGCACTTGCCCCGGAACTCGTATGCACTCTCGATGTTGGCCATATAGCACGAGTCGAACCAGATGAACTTTGCCAGGCCGTCAGGGACGGCATCGGCAAGGTCTGCCGTCTCGCAATAGTAATATGTGCGCGTCTGCGCGTCATAGTCCTGCCCGAAGGAGCGGCGCACATCGTCAGTCCATGTAGGTGACGGCCGCCAGGCGTCGCTGTGCGACCAGAAGATGACGCCGTACTCGTCAGCCGGAGCGACCGTTACGGCATTGCTGATGACCGTGGATATGCGCTCGGTCAACGTCGAGGGGTATTTGCTGTTATATTTTGCCACAGTCTTGTAACCATAGCCCGACGCAGTCTTGACCAGCTGCACCAGCTCGGGCTTCGAGCGGTTGTTCTCCGTGGTATAGTCCGTCTGCACCTTATATATAAGCAGCCGGTAATTGTCGAGGTCAACCTGCGCCGCACCTTGCAGTATCTCGCTCATGTCATCGTCAAGGTTTGACGACAGGCTGTTGGCTGCAATGGCATAGATGAGTATCGTCCGCTTGGCTCGCGGCAGCGGCGCGGGCAATTCGCCGTCCGGGCCTATGCCCTCATTGACAGGCTCCTCATTGACACTGTGGCGGCACGACACGAGCGACACCGCCGCGAGGCACATTAATATACAGGATACGACTTTGTTCGACATAAAAGATGCGGTAGTTCTGAAATTGCAAAGATACAAATAATCGGCGTATCTGCCCAAAACACGCCCCGAAAACGCGCCGATTTACGTGGTTCAACAAAAAAAAATGGGCAAGGGCAAAATTTTTCAGCCGAATTATTTGGCGTATTCACATTTGAGTGTTAATTTTGCACTTGGGGATTAACACGGCTTGCCGCGTGCGCCGTTTGGCCGTGTCCCCGCAAAACAATTATGGCTGAATAAAGGATTTATAGGCATGAAAAAATCCACTATATGGCTGCTTGCCGTCATTATGGCAATCACGTTCTGCTCTTTGCTGTACTTCCAGATGACCTATCTGGACAAGATGGTCGGCATGCGCAACGAGCAGTTCTCCGACAACGTGAGGCGGTCACTCAACGCCACCGCCGATTTCCTCGAGAAACAGGAGACCCTGTACTATCTCGAGCAGGACGTGAACAGCCTCGAGGCAAGCCTCGTCAACACGACTTACGGCCCTCCCGGCCCGTATGACACAAACCTGAAATACTCCATCGTCAGCCCCGACGGGACTGTGACCAACTATACCCTCTCCTCCGAAGTAGACCGCTCAAAGCGCGACCCGGACAAGGTGAGGTACCCCGACAAGCGGCGCGACATCGGCTCGCGCTACCAGACCATGCACGAGGTGCTGCGCGGGCAGTACCTGTACCAGAGAGGACTGCTCGACGAGGTGATACTCACCATACTGCGAGACTCCGGCTCACGCCCTCTCATAGAACGCGCCGATTCCACAGTCATCAAGAGCTTCCTATCGACAGAACTCGCCAACAACGGGCTGGGAGAACTCCCCTTCTCGTTTGCCATAACAGACTGCAAAGAAGCGATACTGTACTCGACACGCCACTACAACCCGGCGTCCCGGGAGAACACCTACGAACAGGCGCTGTTCCCCAACTCGAGCGCCAAGTACCACCTGAAAGTGCAGTTCCCGACCAAACACAACTACATCTACTCGTCGGTCAAGTTCATAGTCCCCGCACTCGCCTTCACGCTGATACTGCTGGTGATATTCCTGTACACCATCATCATGGCGTTCAGGCAGAAAAAGCTCACCGAGATGAAGTCGGACTTCATCAACAACATGACCCACGAACTGAAAACGCCTATAAGCAGCATCTCGCTCGCGGCACAAATGCTGAACGACGAAAGCGTGAAGAAGAGCGAAGTAATGATGAAACACCTGGGCGGCGTAATAAACGACGAGTCAAAGCGCCTGCGCTTCCTCGTGGAGAAAGTGCTGCAGATGTCCATGTTCGACAAGCAGAAAGCCATTTTCAAGAAAAGGGAGCTGAACCTGAACGATCTCGTCGACAGCGTGGCAAACACGTTCACGCTAAGAGTAGAGCATACGGGAGGACACATAAAGACGGAGCTGAAGGCAAAATATCCGATGATTTATGTAGACGAAATGCATTTCACCAATGTCATCTTCAATCTGCTCGACAATGCCGTGAAATATAAAAGCCCCGACCGCCCCGTAGAACTGCTCATCAGAACATGGAACGACGATTCGCATATCTGCTTCTCCGTGAAAGACAACGGAATAGGACTGAAGAAAGAGAACCTGAAGAAGATATTCGAAAAATTCTATCGCGTCCATACCGGAAACGTACACGATGTGAAGGGCTTCGGACTCGGACTCGCATACGTAAAGAAAATCGTTGACCTGCATAAAGGCGACATCCGTGTGGAGAGCGAAAAAGGCAAGGGAACCACCTTCATCGTCTCCCTGCCGATAATTAAAGACAATGCGGAATGACAGTCATTCAACGCATAGAATGAACGAAGCACCCGAAACGACAATAGAAAATAATATATTAACAATAAAATTTAAGATTATGGAAGAGAACTTGAAAATTCTACTTTGCGAAGACGACGAAAACCTCGGAATGCTTCTTCGCGAATATCTGCAGGCTAAAGGCTATCAGGCAGAACTTTGTCCAGACGGCGAAGCTGGATACAAAGCCTTTATGAAGTCTAAATTCGACATCTGTGTGCTCGACGTAATGATGCCTAAAAAAGACGGCTTCACTCTGGCACAGGAGATAAGACAGGCAAATTCAGAAATCCCGATAATATTCCTTACGGCAAAGACTCTTAAAGAGGATATCCTCGAAGGTTTCAAAATCGGTGCCGACGATTATATTACGAAACCTTTCTCAATGGAAGAACTCGTATTCCGTATTGAGGCAATTCTGCGCCGCGTTCATGGCAAGAAAAACAAGGAGAACACCCTTTACCACATCGGACGCTTTACATTCGATACGCAGAAGCAACTGCTTACCATCGGCGAAAAGCAGACTAAGCTTACAACGAAGGAGAATGAACTCCTTGCCCTGTTGTGCAGCCATGCAAACGAAATCCTGCAGCGCGACTTCGCACTGAAGACGATTTGGATCGACGACAATTATTTCAACGCCCGTTCTATGGACGTCTACATCACCAAGCTGCGCAAGCATCTTAGAGACGACGACCAGATCGAGATTATAAATATCCACGGAAAGGGTTACAAACTCATTACTCCGGAAGAAGACTAAACCTAATTAGGAATTATTTCTAATTAGGAATTAGGAATTAGAAATTAGGGATTAGGAATTAGGAATGCGGGTTACTCTTGTCAGTATAAACAAGGTAACCCGCATTCTTCATTCTTCATTCTTCATTCTTCATTCTTCATTTTCTTCATTTTCTCAGATATTATCCATAACTTTGCACACATGAAAAATATGTATCCTAAAGAAATAAAATAAAAATGGCAGAACAGCGGAAAAAAACAAGCAGACAGATTGACAGCGACTATGGACATCTGCAGCCACAGGCACCCGATATAGAGAAAATCGTGCTCGGAGCGCTGATGATAGATAAAGACGCCTTCACCGTGGTGGGAGAAATCCTCCACCCCGAAACATTCTATGAACCGAGACATCAGAAGATTTACCAGGCTATACAAAAACTCAATATCGACGAAAAACCGGTAGACATCCTCACCGTCATCGAGGAACTCCGACACGAAGGAACTCTCGACGAATGCGGCGGACAGGCATACATCGTAGAACTGAGCTCGCATGTGGCGTCGTCTGCCCACATCGAGTATCATGCCCACATCCTGCAGCAGAAATACATGGCGCGACAGCTCATCTCCTTTGCCAGCGTAGTCGAGACCAAGGCCTTCGACGATACGGTGGACGTAGACGAGCTGATGCAGGAAACGGAGTCCAGCCTCTTCGAACTGTCGCAGAAAAACCTCCGGCAAGACTACACACAGGTAGACCCCGTCGTGAAAGAAGCCATCAACATCCTGAAGAAAGCTGCCGAAAACAAGGGAGAGCTTACAGGTATTCCTACCGGCTACCGGAAACTCGACGAGATGACCGCCGGATGGCAAAACAGCGACCTCATCATTCTTGCCGGACGCCCTGCCATGGGTAAAACAGCATTCGCCCTTTCGCTCGCAAAGAACATCGCCGTTGACTATAACACTCCTATCGCCTTCTTCTCGCTCGAGATGAACAACGTGCAGCTCGTAAACCGACTGATTTCCAACGTCTGTGAGGTGGAGGGACGAAAAATCCTTAACGGTCAGCTCGACGACGAGGAATGGAAACGCCTCGACTCCAACATCGGAAAGTTGCAGAATGCCCCCATCTTCCTGGATGATACGGCAGGAATGTCAATCTTCGAACTCCGTACAAAAGCACGACGACTCGTGCGCGAAAAAGGCGTCAGGATGATAATGATCGACTACCTCCAGCTCATGAACGCCAACGGAGCAAAATTCGGAAGCCGACAGGAGGAGGTCTCTACAATCAGCCGTTCGCTAAAAGGTCTTGCCAAGGAGCTGAACATCCCCGTGCTCGCCCTTTCCCAGCTCAACCGAACAGTAGAAAACCGCGACGGCCTTGAAGGCAAGCGCCCGCAGCTGAGCGACCTGCGTGAATCGGGAGCCATTGAGCAGGATGCCGACATGGTGCTCTTCGTCCACCGCCCCGAATACTACCACATCCTGGAGGACGAACACGGACACGACCTTCGGGGAATGGCTCAGATCATTATAGCAAAACACCGTAAGGGAAGTACCGGCGACGTTACATTGGCTTTCAAGGGAGCATTTACACGCTTCCAGAATCCTGACGAGAGAAAAATATCTGCACCCGATATGGGCGGTGAGATTATCGGCAGCAAGCTGAACGGCGGAGACCCTCTCGACGACGGTTCCATTCCGCCTCTGCCTGTCGGCGACATTCCACCGTTCTAATCGACAATAAGTAAAAAACTGAAGTTTCAGATTTCGTCTTCCCCTCCCCCGCCTCCCCTTGACAGGGGCGGAGCAGTTACTCTTTCTGCTAAAGACAGAGATATTTACTTGTAAATGTAGTAATGCTACTGATTTAGTAATGACAGACATGTAAGGCTATGGTAATAAAAGGTAACTGCTCCGCCCCCGGAGGGGGAGGCGGGGGAGGGGAAGATTATAAATCCGAAACTTGAATGAAAAAGAATATGAATATAGACAGTATCCTACAGAAGCTTCATATCGAGAAGCTCAACGACATGCAACTTGATGTTGCACGCATCATGGCGACGACCGCCAACGACATTCTCGTCATTTCGCCCACGGGCACCGGAAAGACCCTTGCCTATCTGCTGCCGTCGGTCTTCAAACTCAACCCCGTGCTCGACACGCTGCAGATGGTTGTCATGGTTCCTACAAGAGAATTGGCAAAACAGTCTTACGACGTCTTTAAGTCTATGGGCCTCCCCCTGCGTGCCCTTGCCCTTTATGGCGGGCGTGCCGCTATGGACGAGCACCGCGAGATAAAGAAAGTCGCTCCACAGGTAGTCTTCGCCACACCCGGCAGACTCAACGACCATTTCGCCAAGCGTAACCTCAACCCGAACGGAGTGCGCCTGCTCGTCGTCGACGAATTCGACAAGTCGCTCGAGATGGGCTTCGCCGACGAGATGAAGCGCGCCATCGCCACCATGCCGTGTGTGGAGCGCCGCATCCTGCTCTCGGCAACCGATTCCGACTCCATTCCCGACTTCGTGAACATGCAGAAAACAAGTCGTATCGACTACTCGCAAACTGCGGAGCCCGGCATGGACGTGTCTGAAAGAATCAGCAAATACGTAGTCTATTCTCCCGACAAAGACAAGCTCGACACTCTCTACCGCCTTCTGCTCAGCTTTGGCGACAGCAGCAGCATCGTCTTCCTGAACTACCGCAACAGCGTAGAGCGCGTCGCTTCATTTCTCAAGGAAAAAGGCTTCGTATGTAGCTCCTATCATGGCGGCATGGACCAGCACGAGCGCGAAGACAATCTGTATAAGTTCAGCAACGGCTCTTCCACCGTACTTGTGTCAACGGATTTGGCTTCACGCGGACTCGACATTCCTGAAGTCAGCAACATCGTACACTACCATCTACCTCAGGGAGCAGCCGAATACACGCATAGGGTAGGGCGCACGGCACGTTGGGATGCTGAGGGCCGCACCTTCGTGTTGCTCGGTCCGCAAGAGCAGCTGCCGGAATATATCGACCCCGACCTTACGGAATATTCTCTGCCCGACGCTGAGCTTCCTGTTCCTCAGCCGCGTATGGTTACGCTTTACATCGGTAAGGGAAAGAAAGACAAGCTTTCCAAGGGTGACGTCCTGGGCTTCCTGTGCAAGAAGTGCAGACTCTCGGGCAACGAGATAGGACGGATAGACGTTGCCGACAGATACTGCTATGTGGCAGTCGTCAGAGACAAGGCGAAGTCTGTTCTGCGTCTCGCTGCCGGCGAGAAGATAAAAGGAGTGAAAACAGTAGTAGAACTCGTTCTGGAGTAGGGGTGAGAGATTAGGGATATAAACTTCCCCTCCCCCGCCTCCCCTTCCAGGGGCGGAGCAGTTTCCCTTAATTGCTATAACCTTGCATATTTATCATTACTAAATCTGTATCATTACTAATTTTACAAGTAATTATCTCTGTTTTTTTAGCAGAAAGAGTAACTTTTCCGCCCCTAAGTCACAACAGC
>DHKE01000041.1 GCA_002404675.1 Porphyromonadaceae bacterium UBA4702
TGGTGCATTTGGTCACGTCCAGCACATCCACGTTCTTGTTGTTGCTCAATGACAGCGACGTCAGCTCGGGGTAGTCTCCGAGGACGAAGGGATTGTCCGTGCCCATGGTCATCAGACGGTTGCCGCTGAGGTTGAGCGTGCGCAGAGAGGGCAGCGACACAGGGTAGAAGTTGCTCAGGCTGCAGTTGCTCAGGTTTATGCTCGTCAGGGTGGCCTGCGAGCTTTCGGGCAGGCAGATGAATATCGAGGCCAGGTCCGGGCAGTCGTTGAGCGTCAGGTATTTCAGCGCTGTCTGGTACTGCACGTCGAGGCACTGCAGACCTGTGTTGTTGTTGAGTGTGAGCCACTCCAGAGTCTTGCCGCAGTTTTCGAGCGAGAGTGTAGGGTTGGTTGCCGGCGAGTTCTGGATGTTGTTGTATGACAGGTCGAGGCTTGTCAGAGGAGTCAGGGTGAGCAGTTCGAACGAAGTGAGGGAATTTTTGCTCAGATCGAGCTTTGTGAGGTTGGACATGCCGTCCAGCTCAGCGGAAGTCAGCTGTGCCTCCTGGAGCTGGAACTCGGTCACCTGTCCGGAGACAGTGATAGTCGAGCCCTCGATGGTCCCGTCGATCCAGCGCTGCCATGCCGCCTGGTCGGGGTCAATTGTGAATTTCTGTTCCACACCGTTGCCGAAGTCGATGGTGATCGGCTGTGTGGACGACACGACATTGGCGAGGATGCGTACCGCTGTCCCCTGTGGCGCTGCTGTCGTGAAAGTCATCGTACCTTGCGCCATAGCCCCTGTCGTTGCCAACATGGCTGACACAATGGCAAGTAAAACTTGTTTCATAGACTGTCTTGAATACTATAAGGTTATTAGCTGTTTCGACTGTGCCGCAAGCATGCGCATACGACACAATCATGGGACAAAGGTAACTATTAATGTGTTATCAACCAAACTATTTGAGCGTTTTTTTTTGATTTCACTTATCGCGTGCGCAAGAGCAAGGCACAGCCTTGTTAATGTTTCTTTGCAGTGAGTGCGAGTGTCATGTCGCGGAAAATTGCTTATTTTGCGCCCTAATCAATAATTGAACATCATAGTATATGAAAGCATTTGTATTCCCCGGTCAGGGCGCCCAGTTCGTGGGTATGGGCAAAGACCTCTACGAGAGCAGCAGCCTCGCCCATGACATGTTCGAGAAAGCCAACGAGGTGCTGGGCTTCCGCATCACCGACCTCATGTTTGAAGGCACGGAGGATGACCTGAAGCAGACCAAGGTGACGCAGCCGGCGATATTCCTGCACAGCGTGATACTCGCCGCTAAGCTCGGCGAGGAGTTCAAGCCTGACATGGTGGCTGGCCACAGCCTCGGCGAGTTCTCCGCACTCGTAGCTGCCGGCGCACTCGGCTTTGAGGATGGCCTGCGCCTCGTCGCTACTCGTGCAATGGCTATGCAGAAGGCGTGTGAGGCTAACCCTTCGACTATGGCGGCTGTGCTCGCCCTGCCTGACGAGAAGGTGGAAGAGATATGCGCCACGGTGGATGACATAGTTGCCCCCGCCAACTACAACTGCCCCGGCCAGGTTGTCATCTCCGGCACAAACGCGGGCATCGACGCTGCGTGCGAGAAGCTGCTTGCTGCCGGCGCGAAGCGTGCGCTCAAGCTCAAGGTGGGCGGTGCGTTCCATTCGCCGCTCATGGAGCCCGCCAAGGAGGAACTGGCACGCGCCATTGAGGCTGCTGACTTCCATGCGCCGGTATGCCCTGTTTACCAGAACGTTGACGGCAAGCCGCACACTGACCCTGCGGAAATCAAGGCTAACCTGATAGCGCAGCTCACTGCCCCAGTGCGCTGGACACAGGACGTTCAGGCTATGATAGCCGACGGCGCGGACGAGTTCGTAGAGCTGGGCCCGGGCAAGGTGCTTCAGGGACTAATTCTGAAGATAGACCGCAAGGTGGCTGTCAGCGGCAAGCAGTGACACGGCGGCCGTTGCCTTTCAATACATTAGATACTAACGCATAAACACTCTGTCAACCATGAACATAGCTATTGTAGGCGCAAGCGGCGCGGTAGGGCAGGAGTTCCTCGCCATACTCGAAGACCGCGACTTCCCCGTTGACGGGCTGCGGCTGTTCGGCTCGAAGCGCAGCGCAGGGCGCAAGTACACTTTCCGTGGCAATGAATACACTGTCGAGGAGCTGACGCATGAATCGGACTTCAGCGGCACTCAGATAGCGTTCGTCTCTGCCGGCGGCTCGACTTCACGCGAGTACGCGGACACCATAACGCGCCACGGCACGCTGATGATAGACAATTCGTCGGCGTTCCGCATGGACCCGATGGTGCCGCTGGTAGTGCCGGAGGTGAACGGCGTTGACAGCCTGTTGCGCCCCAAGCGCATAATAGGCAACCCGAACTGCTCGACGATAATAATGCTCATGGCGGTTGCGCCTATCAACGAGCTGTCGCCAATACGCAACATCCGTGTAGCCACTTACCAAGCGGCCTCGGGAGCCGGTGCGGCAGCAATGGAGGAGCTGGTGGAGCAGCACCGCGCTATCGCCGCAGGCGAGCCGGTGAGGGTGGAGAAGTTCTCTTCGCAGCTGGCTTACAACGTCATACCGCAGATAGACGTGTTCGGCGAGGGCGACTATACCAACGAGGAGCTGAAGATGCACAATGAGACGCGCAAGATACTGCACAGCAGCCGCATCAACGTGTCGGCGACGTGTGTGCGCGTCCCCGTGATGCGTGCTCACAGCGAGGCTATATGGGTAGAGACGGCAGCCCCGGTGTCGGTGGCTAAGGCGCGCCATGCGCTGGAGCACGCCGCCGGCGTTGTGGTCATGGACGACCCGCAGGACGCAGCCTACCCAATGCCCCTCGACGCGATAGGGCGCGAGCCGGTGTTCGTGGGACGGATGCGCCAGGACCTGTGCAGCGACAATGCGCTGGCGCTGTGGGCCGTAGGCGACCAGATAAAGAAGGGCGCGGCTCTCAACGCGATCCAGATAGCCGAATGGCTCATAGAGAACGACCCGACAATGAGATGACAACACGCCCTCAAGGCGATAACGTTAAGGTCCTTAAGGTCTTTAATGACCTTAGGGACTTTATATTACGCTAATGACAATGAGCGAACTCCGATACCGTGACATCATACCTGCCGACTATGCGGACTTGCTGCGGCTGTACTGCCTGTCGTTCCCTGCCGGCGAGCGTCGCGCCTATGCCGGCGAGCAGGGTTTCCACTCGTTTCTGACTGCCAACGGCGACAGGTTTCATCCGCTTGTCATTACGCTCGGCGGAGAGTTCGCCGGCTTCCTGACGTACTGGGAGTTTCCCGGATATGTGTATGTGGAGCATTTCGCCGTAGAGCCGGAGATGAGGGGCAACGACATCGGCGGCAGCATGCTGCGCCACCTGGTGGAGAGCGTCAGTGACCGTGTGCTGCTTGAGGTGGAGCATCCCGGCACGCCGGAGGCACGCCGCCGCATCGGCTTTTACGAGCGTCACGGCTTCCGCCTGCATACCGGCATCGAGTATGTGCAGCCGCCCTACGACCCTTCGCTGCCCGAGGTGCCGCTGCTGCTGATGACGCACGGCGATGTGGACTTGTCTGATCCTCGCGAGGCTCTCGCCCCGATGCTCCGCGCAGTATACAATGCCTGATTTACAAGGCGATGCCGTCCTCGGCGAGGGCGCGGAAGGCTTCGGCTCGCCCTGCGTTGATGAGGTCTGCGCTGTGCGCGTCGCTGTTGACGACAAGCGTCACGCCGGCATCCGCAAGCCTCTTCCACCAGCGGCGGTCGGGGAAGAAGCGTCCGCTTCGGGCGTATGCCTTGGTGTTCAGCTCTACGGGCAGCCCCGAAGCGATGATTTCGCCGATTACGCTGCCTGCTGCCACCTGATACCATGTCTCGTCCTCGATGCCAGGGCGTGCCTGTGAGGCGTTGTTGGCTATCTTGTCGAAATGCCCTATGATGTCGATGCCGCCGAGGGCGACCATCTCTGCCACTTGCCCGAAATACTTCTCAACCACATAGCGCAGGTCGTCGCGGAAGCAGTCGTGGAGATAGCGGGCAAACCGCTCGAAGCGTCCGTCGCAGTCCACGTATTCGCCGCGCTGCGCAGGCACGAAATGCACAGAGCCGAGGCGCACGTCCAGCGGCAGAGACTTGAAGTATTCGCAATGCGGCCCTTCCTGCGGCGACAGGTAGTCTATCTCCATGCCAGTGTACAGGTTCATGCGCCCTGCATATTCGCGTTTCAGCCGCTCGCACTCGCTGATGTATTCAGTCACTGCCGCGTATGGCATGTTGCATGGCGTGCCGAGGCTCACCGGCGAGTGTGTGGTGAAGGCGTAGTGCTTGAACCCTGCCGCTGCCGCTGCACGCGCCATCTCATCTATGGGAGAGCGTCCGTCACAGTAGGGCGTGTGCGAGTGGAAGTTGTATGCGCGTGTCGCCCTGGCTGTCTGCTTGATGTCTGGCCTCATGATGCCTGCCGCTTGAGTTTGCCGTCCTTGAGCCCTTTGACGAAGCACGCGAACATGACGAGCATGACTGCAGCCGCAGCCGTGCCGAGGCCTACCGCCACGGGGTAGCTTATCTTGGTCTCAAACAGGGTGTCTGTGAGCGCGGAGAAGCCTTCTGGAGCGAAGAATATGTATGTCACGGTCACGCAGGTCATGAAGAGCGCGGGGATGAGGGTGACGAAGTATTGCTTGCGCTCACGTGCCAGCCATACGGTTATCGCCCACAGGGTGAAGACTGACAACGCCTGGTTGCACCATGCGAAGTAGCGCCACAGCACCTCGTATGGGGCTAGCATGACCACGAAGCAGAGTATGAATATCGGCACGGAGATGAGCAGCCGCTTGGCAATGGTGCGCTGCGGCGTGCGTGTGAAGTCTGCCGCGATGAGGCGTGCCGAGCGCAGCGCTGTGTCGCCCGAGGTGATGGGCGCGGCTATCACGCCGAGCACTGCAAGCACCCCGCCGACTGTGCCGAGCCACTCCTGCGATAGGTTGTCTACAAGCACTGCCGGCGTGCCGCCGTTTTTGGCGAGGTAAGCAGCGAGCTGCTCGTAGCCGCCGGTGAATGCCACCGCTGCCGCAGCCCATATCAGCGCGACGACACCCTCGGTGACCATTGCACCGTGAAATATGTGCCGCCCTTTGCCCTCTGATGCCATGCAGCGAGCCATCATCGGCGACTGCGTGGCGTGGAAGCCGGAGATCGCCCCGCACGCTATCGACACGAACATCATCGGAAAAATCGGGTTGGCTTCCGGGTCAGCCTTGTGGTTGTAGAACTGGTCCCATATCTCTGGTACGCTGTCGTGGTGGACGAACAGCATCACCAGCACGCCGACGGCCATGAAGAGCAGCGCAACGCCGAACACGGGGTAGAGCTTGCCTATCAGCTTGTCAATGGGCAGCAGCGTGGCGAGCATGTAGTATGCGAAGATGACGACTATCCAGAACACGCGGTCGAGGCTGTCGGGGGTGAGCATCGCCAGCAGGTCGGCCGGGTTGTAGACGAACACTGCGCCTACGAGTATCATCAGCACAAGCGCGAACACACGCATGACATTCTTCACGCCGCTGCCGAGCTGGCTGCCCACTATCTCGGGCTGCGACGCGCCGCCCTGGCGCACGGACATCATGCCGGAGAGGTAGTCGTGGACGCTGCCGGCGAATATGGTGCCGAAGACTATCCACAGGAACGCCGACGGCCCGAACATCACGCCCATTATCGCGCCGAATATCGGCCCGAGGCCGGCGATGTTGAGAAACTGTATCAGGAACAGCTTCCACGGCGGCATCTCCACATAGTCCACGCCGTCGGCCATGGTCTTGACAGGCGTGGGGCGTTTCGGGTCTGCCCCGAATACTTTCTCGATGAACTTGCCGTAGAGCCACGAGCCAAGCAGCAGTACGACCAGTGATATGACGAATGAAATCATCGCGTGTATGTATTATGTATATGCTGTATTATGTATTGAATGTCGGTCTTTTCAGCGCACGGCTTTCTGCTCGGCGCGTATGGCCAGTGAGCGCAGTGAGCGCACGCGGCGGTAGAGCTGCTCGGTTTCATTCTCGAGGGCGAGTATCTGACGCGTCAGCTCTGCCGAGGGGCGGTTGCGGTACTGCCCGCGCATCTTGCCGAGGCGGTCGAGCGTCTGCGCGAGCTGCTCTTGCGTGTCGAGAAGCTGCTGCATCGTCTCTGCCGCGTCCTCGCTGGCGAAATCGTCAAAGCGCGTGTAGACCGTGCCGCCGGGCAGCGTGAGGCGGAACTGCTCCTGCGGCGTGCCGCCGTCAGGGTCGATGCTGCGTATAGTCTCCAGTATCTGCGAATAGTCGCTGCCGCTGTCCTGTGTCAGGCTGATGTCCGTCAGGCGGGCGAGCGCGGCGAGGTTCTCGGTGTCCTCGGGGTAGTTGTCGCGTATCTCGGAGGGTATGAACACGTATATCGTCAGGTCGCCGCCGGGGCTGTTGCGGTCTGTCGCCCACCAGCCTACGCCATTCGCCTCGTCAATGGCGAGCATCAGGTCGTCATACGGTGAGTTGTAGGGCATGCCGAGGTTCTGCGGCGTGCGGAACGAGCCGTCAGCCGGGTCGCACGTGGCCATGAATATGTCGTAGCCGCCGAGCGACTGCGGCCCGTCAGCGGCGAAATACAGCGTCATGCCGTCGGGCATCATGAAGGGGTATGCCGCGTTGCCGATGTTGAGCGTCGAGTCTGTGTATTCCGGTTCGCTCCACGAGCCGTCGTTCATGCGCACTGACTGCACCAGCCGCGAAGTGCCCAGCGAGTCGCACTGCGACCACATCATCATGCCGCCGAGCTCGCTGGCGAATGCCGCCGGCGACTGGCTGCGCCCCTGCGCAAAGGGTATCTGTCCCGGAGGAAGTATGCGCCCCGCCGATGCCGGCAGGCGGTAATGAGTGAAGAAGCCGTCACGGCTGACTGCGATGCTGTCGATGACCTCAATGCGCTCTACGCGCTGCATGTATGCCTGTGCCAGCGTGATGCGGCTTTCCTCAACAGCGGCCCCAGGAGCAACCGGCTTGGAGGCCTTCTGCTTCATCGTGCGGTAGCGGCGGTATTGTTCCGAGGCTGTCGCGAAGTCGTAATCCTCGTAAGCCATTCGCCCCAGCAGCCTGTGCGCGTCAGCTACGCCGCGTGCTGCCGCCAGCCCGAGGCGCTCGCGTGCGCCCTCCCGGTCGCCGCTGTGCATCAGGGCTTCGCCGAGCAGGGCGTTCACCGCCCCCGCGTCCTTCGCGTCAGGGTTTGCGTCCAGGTATTCGCGCCCGGCAGCGGCCGCTGCGGCGTAGTCGTGGCTGTCGATGAGCGAGCGCAGCGTCTCCGCCACGTCCGCATGAAGGGTGTATGTCGCCGGCACGAGCAGCGCCAGCCAGATGATGAGTCGTTTCACTTTCAGGCAAATTGGATTGCCAAAGTTACATATTTTCCGCGATATGCACAATCTTTTCCGCTCCGGCAGTGCTTGTGAACGATTTGCCTATGCGCACGCACGCCTCATGGAAACGGCCGTATCCGCGGGCAAGCTCCTCGAGAGTGTCCTCGTTCCAGTCGTCGCGCACTATCCCAAGGCCGTTGTCGCGCACGAATGAAGCAGTGTACGGCACAGAGTTCATCAGCACAGGCGTGCCGTTGGCAATGGCTTCAGGCACCGACACCATGTTCAGGTCTTGCATCGTGTTGACGAGCATGCCCTTGGCGCGGCGGCTTATGGGAGCGAAGTCACGGTGTGACATGAAGCCGTGGAACACCACGTTTTTCTCCGCCCCAGCCTGTCGCGCGTGCTCCTCCATGGGCTGCAACATCGGGCCGTCGCCTATCACGTCGAGGCGGTAATTCTTAAACCCCGGCTTGCGGATGAACTTCAGGAATGTGTCAAGCATCACGAGCGGCCTTTTCCCTTCCACGAGCCGGGCTATGATGACGAATGAGTCGTCTGCCTCGTCGCTCGGGTAGAACACGTCGCCGTCGCAGCCGTGGTCCACGATTTCAGGCGAAGTCCTCGGACAGTAGCGCGAGATGAAGTCGCGTGCCGGCAGTGAGCGGCCTACGGCGATGACACGGCGCATCATCAGCCGCGTGACGATGCCGTACCAGAACTTTGACGGCAGCCGGTGCATCATGCGGTTGTGCTGCGCCAGCTCCTGCCACGCCACCACCGGGCATTTCGCGTTGCGGCAGGCTATGAGCGTCCCCATTGAAAAGACGTCTGCCGAGACTATCAGGTCGTAGCCCCCGCGGCGTATATGCCTGCCAAGCCCTCTGGGCCACGGCAGCAGCCACGGCTTGAATACCCTCGGCATCCGCGACGGGAGGTACACCACCTCGAAGGGATTGTCCTCCGGCTCTGTGCAGCGGTACTCTTCGGAGGCTGCGAGCGTCACTTTATGGCCGTTGGCGACGAAGCCGCGAGCCATGCCGTATATCATGCAGTCGTGGTTGGTCTCGCGCACAGGGATTACCCCTTTTTCATGCGTGTGCAATATGAGGTTGACTATCAGTATTTTCATGGTATATATCGATATATCTGCATTGTAGCATGTAACAACTCAATAACGAAGATAATCCCCATTTATTTTATCCGCCTCCTTGCTTGCACATATTTGCGATTTGTGTGCATTTTCTGTGACGTTATTTCCCAGTGCCGCTTTTTTTTAGTAACTTTGCCCCTGCACTATGGCGCAAATATCCGCAGCCGGTGAAAACTGGCTGGCAGACAACATGTTAGACAATAATAGATAAAGACATAGATTATGAGTTTAAATATCATTGTACTCGCCAAGCAAGTACCTGATACGAGAAACGTGGGCAAGGATGCCATGAAGGCCGACGGCACTATCAACCGTTCAGCCCTCCCGGCTATCTTCAACCCTGAAGACCTCAACGCGCTCGAGCAGGCGCTCCACCTCAAAGAGATGTACCCCGGCAGCAAGGTGACGCTGCTCACCATGGGGCCCGGGCGTGCCGCAGAGATAGTGCGCGAAGGGTTGTACCGGGGCGCAGACGGAGGCATCGTCCTCTCCGACCGCGCCTTCGCCGGCTCTGACACGCTCGCGACTTCATACGCCCTCGCCACTGCCGTGCGCAAGATAGGAGGCTACGACCTCATCATCGGCGGCCGTCAGGCCATTGACGGCGACACCGCGCAGGTAGGCCCGCAGATAGCAGAGAAGCTCGGGCTGCCGCAGGTGACATACGCTGAGGAGATCACTGCTGTCGAGGACGGCCGCATCACCATACGCCGCCGCCTCGAGCACGGAGTGGAGACGGTCACAGCGCCGCTCCCCCTCGTTGTGACCGTGAACGGCACTGCTGCCGACTGCCGCCCCCGCAACGCCCGCAACATACAGAAATACAAATACGCCGCAGCTCCCTCCGAAGTCGCTGCCGACGAGCAGAAGAAAGCCTTCATCGAGAGCCGCCCCTACCTTGCCATAGGCGAGTGGAGTGCGGAGTATGTTGGAGCAGACCTGCAGCAGTGCGGCCTGGCCGGCTCGCCCACCAAGGTCAAGGCCATAGAGAACGTGGTCTTCACGGCCAAGGAGGCTCGCACAGTAGAGAACAGCGACGCCGCGCTCGAGGACCTCATCAAGGAATTAATCGTCAACCACACCATCGGCTGACCCCTGCGGGCAGTCCATAAACTCATACAAAATGGCAGATACAAACAACCTCATAGTATATTGCGAATACGACGACGGGCGAATAGCCGACGTCAGCCTCGAACTGCTGACCAAGGGACGCGCCCTTGCCGACCGCCTCGGCATAAAGCTCGAAGCCGTGGTGCTGGGCGACCGCCTCGGCGGCATCGAGGAGCAGGTGTTCCCCTACGGCGTGGACACCCTCTACAAGGTGCAGGACGCGCGCCTGTTCCCCTACACCTCGCTGCCCCACTCGTCGGTTCTCATCAACCTTTTCCGCGAAATCAAGCCGCAGATAGCCTTCATGGGCGCGACCTGCATAGGCCGTGACCTCGGGCCCCGCGTCTCCTCCGCCCTCCACAGCGGCCTGACTGCCGACTGCACAGCACTCGAGATAGGCGACCACACGGACGTAAAGAGCGGCAAGCGCTACGACGAGCTGCTCTACCAGATACGCCCCGCCTTCGGCGGAAACATCGTCGCCACAATCGTCAACCCAGAGTGCCGCCCCCAGATGGCTACCGTGCGCGAGGGCGTGATGAAAAAGGAGGTGCGTGACGAGAACTACAAGGGTACAGTCATAGACCTTGACGCAGACAAGTACACTTCGCCCGAGGACTTCGTGGTCGAGATTATAGACCGCCACGTCGAGAAGTCCAAGGTCAACCTCAAAGGCTCGCCCATCATCGTTGCCGGTGGCTACGGCGTGGGCAGCAAGGAGAACTTCGACCTGCTCGAGAAGCTCGCCGAGACCCTCGGCGGAGAGGTGGGCGCAAGCCGCGCCGCAGTCGATGCCGGCTGGATAGGGCATGACCGCCAGATAGGGCAGACGGGTGTGACGGTGCGTCCCAAGCTCTACATAGCCTGCGGCATCTCCGGGCAGATACAGCACATCGCCGGCATGCAGGATTCGTCCATCATCATCTCCATAAACACCGACCCCGACGCGCCCATCAACAAGATAGCCGACTATGTTATTCTGGGTTCAGTAGAGGAAGTGCTGCCCAAGATGATCAAGTATTACAAAGAAAACAGCAAGTAAA
>DHKE01000009.1 GCA_002404675.1 Porphyromonadaceae bacterium UBA4702
TTTAATTCATCCAACGAGTTTGTTTAGTTCTTTCAGATGAGTTACTACGTTGCATATTTCGTCCCATGCATCGGACATCATGTCGCGGGTTCTGCGGCCCTCGTCAGTGATGAAGTAGTACTTCCGGGGCGGTCCCTGTGTCGATTCCTGCCACTGGTAGTCGAGCTTCCCCTCGCGCCGCATGCGGTTGAGCAGGGTGTACAGCGTCCCTTCCACGACTATCAGGTGAGCCTTTTTCAGCCGGTCTATAATGTCTGACGAATAGGCCTTGCCGTTTGACAGCAGCAGCAGTATGTAGTATTCCAGTACACCCTTGCGCATCTGTGCGCGGATGTTAGATTCATCGCTCATAGCAGACCTCCTCCCTTGTTTTCACTCTTTACAGAATCGTCGTTGTCTATCGTGCTGTTCACACGTTTCACGTCCTGGCGCAGGTTGCCGAAGTTCCATGTCAGCGACACGCCAACAGACCAGCTTTGACGTCCGTACTTGCCGGTGGTTCTGATATCGTCTGTCTTGGTAGTGTACGACCAGTATGTGCGTTTCTCCAGCACGTTTGTGGCGTAGGCCGAGAGCGTAAGCGACTTGTCCTTGAGGAAATCCTGGCTGAGGCCGAGGCCGTAGTAGTGCCAGCCGCCGTAGTTGCCTTGCAGGTTGGGCTGGTTGGATGCCAGTCCGCCGTATGCGTTGACGCGCATGTTCCAGGGCATGGTATAGCTCCAGTTGGCGTTGAAGTCACCGCGCCATCCCGAATTGTAGAGGTTCATCGGCTTCACGTCAAAGTCGCTGTAAGCCACAGTGCCGTTTATGTTCGCAGCCATGCGCGGGGTAATGTTCCAGTTGATGAAGGCGTTGAGCGAAGTCTCCTGCTTGCGGCCTATGTTCATGCTTGTCTGGTAGATGATGCCGTCTTTCAGGTATGAGTATTCGCTGATGAGGTCGCTTATGTTGGCGTATTCCAGACGGAGGCTGTACGAGAAGTTGCCGGCATACGATGAATAACCCAGCGACACGTTGTTGCTGCGCTGTGAGGTCAGGTCAGGGTTGCCCTGACGCACAGTGTTTTGTGTCAGCGATAGCTGGTATGGGTTCAGCTGCTCGATGGTCGGCCGGGATATGCGCATATTGTAGGCGACGCGCAGCACCGACATTGGCGAGAATGAGTAGGAGAGGGAGGCGTTTGGCACGATGTCGTTGAGGCGTGACGAGAAGTCTTCGCGCCCGGCAGAGTAGAAGTCAACGCCGAGGTGGGTGTACTCGTATCTAAGCCCGGCAACAGCCGTTACTTTGCCGAATGTTCCTGTGTATGAGCCGTATGCTGCGCCGATGTTGCGATATTGCTTCATGTCTATGTAGTTGTTCTCGCTCTCGGCCAAGCTGTTGCGGTTAGCTCCGGCGAGCAACCAAGACTCGTTGCGGTTGTCGGTAAGCAGCACTTTAGCTCCGGCTTCGACAGTGTGCTTGTCGCTCAGCCTGTTGTGGTAGTCTATCTGGGTGGTATATTCGTTGTTGTTGGTGTTCATGTCCTGGAGCGTGGTGTTGTCTGCCATATCCATCCCCATATAATCGTACTTGTCTTGGAACACCTTCAGCCGGAAGTGCTTCAGATTGTATTGGAAGCTGCCGACCAGCGTGTGGTCAGGGCGGTTGAACGAGTGCTGGTATGATACGTTTGCGGTGAGCGATGTCGTGTTGATGCCGCCGTCAGTGTCTGTTTTGAAACTCCACTGCGGAGTACCGTTGCGGCTTTCCATTGTGGTCGTAGAGTATATCAGCTGCTCGCCGGCGATGTGTTGCACGTCTGCGTTGACTGTGAACAGGTTGTTGGCGTTTGGCTCCCATGACAGAGCCATATTGCCCTGCGTGAAGTCATACGCGTTGTCGCGCTTCACATATCCGTCTTCGGTCAACAGGTGGTTAATGTCGTCATTGAGGTATTCTGTTGTTGTCTGGCTGCTCCCGGAGCGTGCCAGCGGCCGTGAGTTGGCGTATGTCAGCGATGCGCTTGCAGTGACGTTGCGCACTTTGCCGCGTATGAAGCCCGAACCGGACAGCTGGTTGGAAGCGACGCTCGCTGTCAGCGAGCCGCTGTAGCCGTCGGAGGTGGCGCTTGCCGATTCCTCGGTGACGATGTTCAGGATGCCGCCTGTTCCCTCTGCGTCATATTTCGCGCCCGGCTCTGTGAGTACCTCGATGCGTTTAATCGTGTTGGCTGGCATAGCCTTGAGCACGCGCTGCGGCTCGCTGTCAAACATCGGGTTGGGGCGGCCGTTCAGGTAGATGCGGAAATCTGTGTTGCCGTTCACACGGATGTTGTCCTGTCCGTCAACGGTCACCATCGGGACTTTGCGGAGCATCTCCAGTACGGTGCTGCTCTTTGCCACCGGGTCTTCGGAGACGTTGTACTGCAGGTTTGCGCCGTCTGACACCACGAGCCGCTTGCGCACCGATACAGTCACCTCTGACAGCATGGTCTCGTCTGGCTGCATCACCATGTCGCCAAGCTCGTATGCGCTCTTGTCGGCTGTTACCACTACCGGCACTGTGAGGTCTTTCATGCCGAGGTACTCGAATGTCACGGTGTATTCACCGGGCTTGTCGAGCGTGAAGGAGAACACGCCGTCCATGTCTGTCACATAGTTTGCCAGCGGGTGTTCAGGTTGGTCTGCCGCACTGTATATATGGTATACGGTGGCGGGGCATGTATCGCCGTTGCTGTCGATTACTCTGCCGTTTATGGTGTATTGCGCTGTCATGGTTGCCGGAATGGCAAGTGCCAGCGCGACTGCGGCTTGTTTGATAATGAAGTTGTACGAACCCATATTCTGTTGTTCTGTTGTTGGTTTCAAATGTTTTGAAGGTGATCAGACTGTGTCTTTCTCCCTTTCACACTGCAAAGTTACAACTTTTCGTGGTACTGTGCAATACATAGTACTGAAAATATTTCGGTATTGTTGCGTAAAACAGTACTGCGGCGTATATAAAAATACGTCCAAAAATCTGATATTCAGACTTCTGGACGTATTGTTACTTATTCTATTTAATTTTCTGTTGACGGAAGTGTCAGTCATTGCGGAACACGAGGTCGTCGCCTTGGCGGTCGATGACTATCGGGTGGTCGCGGTCTACCTTTTGCGCGAGGATGTCCTTTGACAGCTCGTTTAGTATCATGCGCTGTATGGTACGCTTGACAGGACGTGCGCCAAATTCGGGGTCATAGCCGTCCTCTGCGAGGAGTTCAACAGCTGAGGGTGTGATGGTTAGTTTCACTCCGTTGGAGGCGAGCATCTTGCGTATGCCGCGTATCTGAAGCTCGACTATCTGCTGTATCTCCTTCTTGTCGAGCGGTGTGAACATCACTATCTCGTCGATTCGGTTCAGGAACTCGGGACGGATGGTCTGTTTCAGCAGCTCGAGAACATCGGTCTTCGTGTGTTCTATGGTCTCGTCGCGGTTGCTGTCTGTCATCTTCTCGAAATTCTCGCGTATCATCTGCGACCCCATGTTGGAGGTCATGATGATTATGG
>DHKE01000006.1 GCA_002404675.1 Porphyromonadaceae bacterium UBA4702
AAGCCGAGAACGACTAAGAATGCCGCAGTTTGCCATGCCAATTGCAAAATGACACCACCAAAAACTTTTTCAGTGCTTTCGGCGTGCCGTGTCCGTCTTCAAGTCGCTGCATTTCAATAATATATCCACTCGCCGCCCTTCGGCCTCGGCACGCCGTGTCCCAACGCTGACGGCACAGTCATACAGCAATATTGGTGTACACACTGTTGTATTTCAAGTAGAAATGCGCTAACTTTGTGGCATACAAATACAGATGACAATGGATTTCAACTCATTCTACGAACTGCTGAAGGGCGACCGCTCTGTACGCCGCTTCGACGCGAGCCGCGAGATAACCCCTGACACACTCCGCCAGCTGGTAGAGCTGACACGCTACTGCGCTTCGGGGCGCAACGCGCAGCCCCTGCGGTACCGCATTGTGTATGACGAGGCTGAACGCGATGCCGTGTTCCCGCATCTGGCATGGGCTGGGTACTACCAGGAATGGGCAGGCCCGAGCGAGGGGGAACGCCCGACGGCTTACCTGATGCAGTGCCTCGACACCACGTTGGGCAAGGACTGCCTTTGCGATGACGGACTGCACTTGCAGGCTATCACCCTCGGCGCAAGGACGCTGGGCATCAGCGGCTGCATCATCAAGGCGTTCAGTGCCAAAGGAGTGGCAGACGCGCTGGCGATAGATAGTCGTTACGCGCCCCGGTATGTGCTTGCGCTGGGCTACCCGAAGGAGAATGTCCGCATCGTCGATATGGCGGCTGACGGCGACTTCAAGTACTACCGCGACGCTGCCGACACCCAGTGCGTGCCGAAACGCCCCCTCTCCGACCTGCTGATATAATCCCCAACAGCATGAAGCAAGTGTACAGGACAATAGACTTGTTTGCAGGGATAGGAGGCATCAGGCTCGGTTTTGAGGCAAACGGATGCCGCAATGTGTTCTCGTCAGAATGGGACACGGCTGCCCGCAAGATGTACGAGGCGAATTTCGGAGAGACACCTTTCGGCGACATTAACGGCATAGCCCCCGAGGATATTCCCGACCACGACATCCTGTTGGCCGGGTTTCCGTGCCAGCCGTTCAGCATTGCCGGCAAAGGGCTCGGTTTTGCCGACACACGTGGTACACTGTTCTTTAACATTGAGGCTATACTTAAGGCTAAAAGGCCGAAGGCCTTCTTGCTCGAGAATGTCAAGCGCCTCACCACTCATGACGGCGGCAGGACATTTGCTGTCATTACTGACCGACTTGAGAAACTTGGCTACACGGTTTACAGCAAGGTGTTCAATTCGCTGGACTTCGGCGTGCCGCAGAAGCGTGAACGCATATACATAGTCGGTTTCGACACCCCGATACATTTCACGTTCCCTCATCCACTTGGCTATTACAAGCCTTTGTGCGAGATTCTCGAGAAGGATGAGGACATACCGAAATCGTATTTCCTTTCAGACGAGATACGGCGCAAGCGGTTTGCCGCATTGAAGACTGTTCCGCCGATGCCCTCAATATGGCATGAAAATATTAGCGGCAACGTATCGCCACTGCCGTATTCATGCGCACTGCGAGCTGGTGGCAGTTACAACTATCTGGTCGTCAACGGCGAGAGACGGTTGACATCGCGTGAAATGCTGCGGTTGCAGGGATTTCCAGACACATTTGTCATCAACCTTCCGTATTCGCAAGCCCGCAAGGTCGCTGGCAATTCCGTGACAGTCCCCGTTATCAAGGCTATTGCCAAAAACATGATAGCTGCACTCGACACCCCCAAGCCAATTGTAAGAAACGTAAATCTATTTGACTACGATGAAAACAGCAGAAGCCAAGCAAGCATTAGATAAGGTTATTGCAAAGGCTCGTGTACACATGTACAAGCCTATTCAGATTGCCGAAATACTGTATCGGGACAGAACAGTAGGTGACATAGACCTTGCTGACATTGATACATATCGCAATGCGTCTAAAAAATGGCGAAATGAAGTCTGCGTCAAGTTGACAGGCCGAGTTTCAACCTCTTCTGCAAGGTATCAGGACGACTTGTTCAATGACAATGCGATCCCTCCAAGTGTGCTTGCGCAGTTGGGTCGCGAAAACAGACGGCTGGGCGGTGCTGTTGAGGCATACATTTATGAGCGGTTTAAGCAGCGCTTCTCCAATATCTCTGCCAGTTTAGGCTATTGTGCCAGCCATAACCGTAATAGTTTCCAACTGAAGCAGTTTCTTGACTTGTTTTGGAACGAGCCGGGCTTGCGCAGAAGCATCGACAAGGTATATGAGATTGTAGTGTACTCATTGTTTTCTACTTTGGTTCACAGTCTCGGAGTTCGTGTAATTGTTGAACCTATACCCGACAAGATGTATCTGCTCCGAGAGTTCGCAGATTTTGCTGAGCGAGTAATAGGTTTGTCCCCTAAGAAACCAAGGCTGGAACTGAATGCAGACATTTACAGGGTCGGAGTTACCAATGCAGCCGACAGAGGACTCGATATGTGGGCTAATTACGGTATGGCTATTCAGGTCAAGCATCTGTCACTGACGGAGGAACTTGCGGAAAATATCGTGTCTTCGGTGTCATCAGATAGAATTGTCATAGTCTGCAAAGACTCGGAAGAGAAGTTCATAGTTTCACTGCTGACTCAGATAGGCTGGAAGTCTCGAATCCAGAGTGTGATTACAGAGTCAGACTTGATACAATGGTATGAGAAGGCTTTGCGCGGCTCATTCGCAGCAGAGACTGGCGACTATATACTCAAGGTGCTTTGCGATGAGGTTCAGTCTGAATTTCCTGCAACCCATGCGTCTATGCTTGATGACTTCATGTCATCGAGAGGGTATGATGCCATTGCGGCTACTGATGTTTGGACGGTTTAGGACGTTCAGACAAATATAATAAGTGAGGGAGGGTCACGGTGAAGCGACCCTCCCTCGATGTATGTCCGGCAATTCTCGCGAGGCGGTTTGCTCTCGCTGGAGGATTACTTGTTTACCTGATACTTGTTCCAGCCGTCCTTGAGGTAGGAGATTGTCTGCTCTGCTGCTGCGACACCGGCGTTGAAGTTAGCCTCTGCGGTCTGCGCGCCCATTTTCTTGGGGGTGAAGAACACGCGGTCAGCGAATTTCTCCTCGAACTCGGCAGCTGCATCGGGCTTGATGTCAGACACGTAGCGCAGGTCGGGACGCTCCTCGAGGGCGCGGATCAGACCCGGCTCGTCGATGATTTCCTTGCGTGCTGTGTTGATGAGGACACCGCCCTTGGGCATGCGCATCACCAGGTCGTAGCCGATAGACTGCTTGGTCTGGGGAGTTGCGGGGATGTGCAGCGACACGAAGTCATTCTGCGAGAACAGCTCGCCAACATCGTGCAGCGGCTTCACGCCCTCGGCAGCGATGACCTCGTCGGGAACGAACACGTCGAGAGCCTCGATGTTCATGCCGAAGCCCTTGGCGATGCGAGCCACGTTGCGGCCTACCTGTCCGAAGGCGTAGATGCCGAGGGTCTTGCCTTTCAGCTCCGAGCCTGACTTGCCGTTGTATTTGTTGCGGCACATCATCACTGTCATGCCGAAGACAAGTTCAGCGACAGCGTTTGAGTTCTGGCCTGGAGTGTTCATCACGCAGATGCCGTGCTCGGTAGCGGCCTTGAGGTCGATGTTGTCATAGCCAGCGCCGGCGCGTACGATGACTTTCAGCTCGGGAGCAGCGTTCATCACCTCTGCGTCGATGACGTCAGAGCGGACGATGAGGCCGTTGGCATCCTTGACAGCCTCCATGAGGTCAGCGCGAGTGCCTTTTTCGACTACCTTGAGTTCGTTGCCTGATTCGTTGACAACCTTTGCGATTGCCTCCACGGCTGCGGGAGCGAAGGGCTTTTCAGTGAAAACGAGTATTTTCATTTCCGTATGGGTTTAAGCGGTGTGAAATCAGTTTTTTGCCTCAAATTCCTTCATGCAGTCTACGAGAGCCTGAACGCTTTCGAGGGGGAGTGCATTGTAGAGAGAAGCGCGGAAGCCGCCTACTGAACGGTGTCCCTTGATGCCGACCATGCCGCGCTCTGTTGCGAAGTCGAAGAATGGCTTCTCAAGCTCGGCGTATTCGGGCTTCATGACGAAGCAGACGTTCATGATAGAGCGGTCCTCGTGGTTGGGGATAGTGGCCTGGAACATCTTGCTGCCGTCGATAGCGTTGTAGAGTGTCTCTGCCTTCTGGAGGTCGAGCTTCTCGAGAGCGCGTACGCCGCCCATTTCCTTGTAGTACTTCAGTGTCTGGAGCGCGGTGAAGATAGGCAGCACCGGGGGAGTGTTGAACATTGAGCCCTTGTCGATGTGCGTCTTGTAGTTGAGCATGGTCGGGAGGACGCGGTCAACATGGCCGACAACGTCGTCCTTGACGATGACGAATGTCACGCCGGAGGGGGCGAGGTTCTTCTGTGCGCCGCCGTAGATGAGGTCGTATTTTGACACGTCGAAGGGGCGTGAGAAGATGTCGGAAGACATGTCGGCTACCAAGCGTACGCCAACCTCGGGGTCCTTGCGGATTTCAGTGCCGTAAATGGTGTTGTTTGAGGTGTAGTGGAAATAGTCCGCATCGGCGGGCACTTTGAAGTCGCGGGGGATGTAGTTGTAGTTCTTGTCCTTGGAAGAAGCCACCACGTCAACCTCGCCGAAGAGCTTTGCCTCCTTGATAGCCTTGCTTGCCCACACGCCTGTGTCGAGGTAAGCGGCTTTCTTCTTGAGGAGGTTCATCGGCACCATGGCGAACTGGAGGCTTGCGCCGCCGCCGAGGAAGAGGACGCTGTAACCCTCGGGGATTTCGAGCAGCTCCTTGAAGAGGGCGACTGCCTCGTCAACGACTGCCTGGAACTGTTTGCTGCGGTGGGAAATCTCGAGCAGCGAGAGACCCATGTCAGCGAAGTTGATCACTGCGTCCGCAGTGTTGCGGATAGCATACTGGCTCAGGATTGAGGGGCCAGCGTAAAAGTTGTGTTTCTTCATGATCGATCAGTTTAGATTCAGATTTATTTGTGAGCAAAATTACTGCTTATATTTGGATTGACGAAATTTTCCGCGGTTAATTATTTCGGCATCTCGGAAGGAGGTGTGCCAAAATGGGCAGACCTCGTATGATTGCGCTGTCAGTGCAGGGACGCGGCGTGCCGTATCTGCTCCGATAGAATGCAGTAAATCAAACAATTGCATTTGCTGCCCTTCGGACACGGCGTGCCGTGTCCCTACTCTGCCGGTATGCCTGCTGTGTGTAAGGTGTCGCTTATACGAGGTCGTTTGCCACTTCCGCGCCGCCCTTGGCTGCTGCGGCTTTCTCGCCTGAAGTCTCGCGGATGAAGAGGACGCAGACCGCGCCGACGAGCAGCAGCACGCCGGCGGCCACGAGCATCACTACTTCGGGGGCGACTTCGCCCGGTGTGGAGAACAGCGAGAGCACCGCGCCGCCGAGGGCGGCAGCCACTATCTGCGGCACACATATCGTGCCGTTGAACAGCCCGAGGTATGTCCCCATGTGTCCGCCGCTGAGCGAGTTGGTCAGTATGGTGAACGGCAGCGCGAGCATGGCAGCCCATGCGCAGCCTATCAGCGCGTAGGAGATGAACAGCAGGTACTGGTCATGTATGAAGTATGTCGAGATGAACCCGATGCCTCCAAGCGCGAGGCTAAGGATGTATATGAACTTGCGGTTCTTGAAGCAGGGTATGAGGGCAGCCCACACGATAGAGCCGACAGCCTGTACTGCGAACAGCACGCCCACCCAGTCTCCGGCGGCCTGATATGCCTCGGTCGTGGTGTCGAGGATGACCTTGCCGGCATCGGTGACGACCGTGGGCGTGTCGAAAGCGTTGTGGGCGACAGTGCCGTTGGTGTACGTCCACATGAACATGAACGCGCTCCAGCAGAAGAACTGCACCAGCCCTACGGTCCAGAACGTCTTGGGGGCGTTGGCGAGGAGCTTGAAGATGTTGGTCTTCTCCTTCTTGGCGTTCTCGGTGATGCCGTGGTATTCAGCGTATACCTTCGGCGGATATTCCTTGACGGTCACGCTGGTGTAGATGACGCAGAGTATGAGTATCGCCGCCCCGACATAGAACGAGTATACGACCGTGTCGGGGATAACGCCCTTGGGGGCGGTCGCCGAGATGCCTATCGCGGTGAAGAGGAAGGGGAAGAGGTAGCCCGCCAGGCTGCCGGCGTTGCAGAGGAAGCTCTGTATGGAGTACGCCAGCCCCTTCTGCTTCTCGTTGACCATGTCGCCGACCATCATCTTGAATGGCTGCATGGCCATGTTGATTGACGTGTCGAGGAACATGAGCGACAGCAGCCCGAATATCATGGCCGCGCCCACGCCCATGCCGAAGCTGCCGGCGTTGGGGAGCATGCACATCACGAGGACTGCGATGAGAGCGCCGATGAACAGGTATGGTATGCGCCGTCCGAAGCGCGTCCAGGTGCGGTCGCTCAGCACGCCGATGACAGGCTGGATGATGATGCCCGCCAGCGGCGGCAGTATCCAGAAGTAGCTCAGGTTGTGCGGGTCAGCGCCGAGTGTGGCGAAGATGCGCGATATGTTCGCGCTCTGCAGCGCGTAGGCTATCTGCACTCCGAAGAACCCGAAACTCAGGTTCCAGAGTTTCCAGAAACTTAGGTTGGGAGGAGTTTTCATGAAAGTGTCGAATTTATGTGTTTGTCAAATAATATGTTATGTGTCAAGTGTTTCGGAAGTGTCGCCGCCGTTCAGGCGATGCCGATGCGGCTGTAGAGCCAGCTTATCTCGTCAGCCCAGAGCGAAGGGTCGGGCGTTTCAAGTATCAGGGGGATTCCGTCGAGCCGCTCGTCGTTCATCAGGCGCGTGAACGCCTCCTGGCCGAGGGTGCCGCGCCCTATCTGCTCGTGGCGGTCGATGCGCGAGGCCAGTTCGCGCTTGTCGTCGTTGAGGTGCATGCCGCGCAGGTACTTGAAGCCGATGACTTGGTCAAACTCGCGCCAAGTCCGCTCGTAGCCTTCGGCGGTCTTGAGGTCATACCCGGCAGAATAAGCGTGGCAGGTGTCGATGCACACGCCCACGCGGCTCTTGTCCTCGACCAGCTCGATGATGCGTGCTATCTGCGCGAAGTCATAGCCGAGGTTGGACCCCTGGCCGGCAGTGTTCTCGATGACGGCTGTCACGCCCTGGGTCTTGCCGAGGGTGATGTTTATGGACTCTGCTATGAGGCGCAGGCACTCGTCGGCGCTGATTTCGTTCAGGTGGCTTCCGGGGTGGAAGTTGAGCATCGTCAGCCCAAGGGCCATGCACCGCTGCATCTCCTCGAGGAATGACTGGCGCGACTTGGCGAGCTTCTCGCTGTCGGGGCTGCCGAGGTTGATGAGATAGTTGTCGTGGGGGAGTATCTGCTGCGGGGTGTAGCCGAGCAGCTCGCACTGTTGCTTGAACCGCTCCGCCTCCTTCTCGCTGACAGGCTTTGACGACCAGCGGTTGCTGCTGCCTGTGAAGAGGGCGAAAGCCTTTGCCCCCAATTCGTTGGCGCGGCCTGGGGCGTTTGACACGCCTCCCTGGCTGCTTACATGTGCTCCTACATATTTCATAAGTCCGTGACAAGTTTGGCTGTATGCTGCCGTTTTTACCGGATGCAAAGTTACTTCATTTTCTCCGAAATCGGAAATATTCGCCCCTCAAACGCCGCAGCCGTTCGGTCTGTTCGGTCTGTTCGGTCTGTTCGGGCGTTCGGGCGTTCCCAGCCCCCGAACACCCGAACAAGCCGAACACACGCCAGCAAGGTTCATTCGGCGGACAGCTGTAGCTTCTTGGCGCGGCTGTGGGCTGTCGATACCGAGATGCCGAGAGCCTGGGCTATCTCGCGGTATGTCTTCCCCTCCTCGAGCATGCGGCGTATGGTGGAGTTTA
>DHKE01000093.1 GCA_002404675.1 Porphyromonadaceae bacterium UBA4702
CCATGAAGATGATTCTGCGCGAGTGCGGCATCCCTGTGGTGGACTACGCCTGGTGTACAGACAAGCAGTGGCTGCGTGACAGCGACGCGATAATCGCTGACGTGGAGAGCCGCCTCGGCTATCCCGTGATAGTCAAGCCTGCCAACCTCGGTTCGAGCGTCGGCATCGGCAAGGCTGCCAACCGCGAGCAGCTGATCGAGCGCATCGACAACGCCGCCCGCTTCTCACAGCGCATCATCATTGAGCACATGATTGAGCAGCTCAAGGAGATAAACTGCTCCGTACTCGGCGATGCCGACGAGCATAAGTCGTCTGTATGCGAAGAGCCTATCAAAACCGGCGACATCCTCAGCTACGAGGACAAGTATATGGGCGGCTCTAAGTCTGCCAAAGGCATGCAGGCCAGCGACAAGCGCATCCCGGCTGACCTCCCTGTGGAAATGAGCGAGAAGATACAGCACCTCGCCGGCGAGACCTTCCGCGTGCTGTCATGCCACGGCGTGAGCCGCGTGGACGTGATGATTGACGAGAAGGATAACTCGGTCTACGTCAACGAAATCAACACCATACCGGGGTCACTGTCATTCTACCTGTGGGAAGCATCAGGTCTGTCATTCTCCGGCCTTATGGACACCCTCGTGCAGCTGGCTCTGCGCCGCAAGCGCGAGACTGACCGCAAGACATTCAGCTACGACCACAACATCTTCGCCCTCGGCCCCGGTCTGAAAGGCGGCAAGATGATGAAGAAGTGACCGGACTAAACAACCAACATTTGAAAACCCAAGACACGAACTGTATATGAGCAAATTCAAGGAATACAACAGCCAGCTCAACCTGCCCGAGGTAAACAGGGAAGTGCTGCAGCAGTGGGACGAATGTTCACTGTTTGAGCGCAGCATGAGCGAGCGCGAAGGAGGCAAGTCCTTCGTCTTTTTTGAGGGTCCGCCGTCCGCAAACGGCATGCCCGGCATACACCATGTCATGGCACGCACCATCAAGGATATCTTCTGCCGCTACAAGACCATGCAGGGGTATCAGGTGAAACGCAAAGCCGGTTGGGACACACACGGACTGCCTGTGGAACTCGGCGTGGAGAAAACACTCGGCATTACCAAGGAGGACATCGGCAAGAAGATTTCCGTAGATGAATACAACGCAGCCTGTCGCCGCGAAGTGATGAAGTATACCAAGGAATGGACTGACCTGACTCACCGCATGGGTTATTGGGTAGACCTCGACAATCCGTACATCACATACGACAGCCGCTACATCGAGTCCGTATGGTGGCTGCTGCGCCAGCTATATGACAAGGGCTACCTCTACAAGGGGTACACCATACAGCCGTACTCACCAGCAGCTGGCACCGGTCTAAGTTCCCACGAGCTGAACCAGCCCGGATGCTACCGCGACGTCAAGGATACGACAGCGACAGTGCTGTTTGAAATTGAGAATGCACCCGAATCGATGTCCGGCTGGGGCAAGCCCTGCTTCATGGCTTGGACAACTACCCCATGGACACTTCCCTCAAACACAGCCCTGTGTGTCGGCCCGAAATTCGAGTATGTGGCCCTGCGCACATA
The DNA here is from genome assembly GCA_002404675.1 of Porphyromonadaceae bacterium UBA4702. GTDB lineage: Bacteria > Bacteroidota > Bacteroidia > Bacteroidales > Muribaculaceae > Lepagella. The sequence goes on from DHKE01000093.1 coordinate 1,581, forward strand.
CAACCCCTATACCGGCGACAAAATCACCGTCGTGATAGCCGAGCCGCTCGTCAAAAGCTATTTCAAGGCCGAGGGTGAAAAAGCGGACATCGACAGCTTCAAGCCGGGTGACAAGGTTGTCCCCTACCGCATTGTGGCGCGTTTCAAGGGAACAGACCTCGTCGGCATGCGCTACCGTCAGCTGATGCCTTGGGTTAAGCCTGCAGAGAAGTGCGGCATAAACGCCGCTGACTATGTCAACGCCGCTGCCGAGAAGCATCCCGAAAAGGTGTTCACAGTAGGCACTGACCGTTTCGTGGAAATGTCAGACGAGGCGTTCCGCGTAATCCCCGGCGATTACGTGACAATTGACGACGGTACAGGCATCGTGCACATTGCGCCCACATTCGGTGCGGACGACGCCAAGGTGGCACGCGACGCCGGCGTTCCCGGACTGTTCATGGTGACACCGCGTGGCGAGACACGACCGATGGTAGACCTGCGCGGACGCTATTACCTGACAGACGAACTTGCCCATGCCTTCGTGGAGAAATGCGTTGACATGGGCGAATACGGCCGCCATGCCGGCCAGTATGTCAAGAACGCATACGACCCGCGTTTCAACCCCGACGGCAAATACGATGAGGCAGCCGCTGCAAAGGCGGAAGACCTGAACATAGAACTGGCTCTGGAGCTGAAAAGAGGAGGCGACGCTTTCCGCATCGAGAAGCAGACACACAACTACCCGCACTGCTGGCGTACAGACAAGCCCGTACTATACTACCCGCTCGACAGCTGGTTTATACGCACGACTGCCGCACGTGACCGCCTCATCGAACTGAACAACGAGATACTCTGGAAACCAGCCTCTACCGGCTCCGGACGTTTTGGCAAATGGCTCGAGAACCTTCAGGACTGGAACCTGTCCCGCAGCCGCTACTGGGGCACTCCCCTGCCGATATGGCGCACAGAGGACGGCACGGAAGAGATCTGCATAGGCTCGTATCAGGAACTCTATGACGAGATCGAGAAAGCCGTCACAGCCGGTGTTATGGCATCAAACCCCCTCAAGGAGAAAGGGTTTGTGCCGGGCCTGTTCACAGCTGAAAACTACAGCAACATCGACGTTCACCGTCCGTACGCTGACTATATCATGCTCGTGTCGCCGTCTGGCAAACCCATGAAGCGTGAGACCGACCTCATCGACGTGTGGTTTGACTCTGGCGCAATGCCTTACGCGCAGATACATTATCCCTTTGAGAACAAGGAGGCGTTTGACAAAGGCGAGGTATACCCGGCAGACTTCATCGCCGAGGGCGTGGACCAGACTCGCGGCTGGTTCTTCACACTGCACGCTATAGCCGGCATGGTGTTCGACACCAAATCGTACAAAGCCGTCATCTCCAACGGACTTGTCCTCGACAAGCACGGCGACAAGATGTCAAAGCGCAAGGGTAATGCAGTTGACCCGTTTGTCACCCTCGACAAGTACGGTTCTGACCCTGTGCGCTGGTACATGATTGAGAACTCCTCGCCCTGGGAAAACCTCAAGTTTGACGAGGAGGGCGTGAAGGAAGTGTCACGTAAGCTGTTTGCTACCATCTACAACACCTACAAATTCTTCGCGATTTACGCCAATGTAGACGGTTTTGTCGGCAACGAGCCGGAAGTCGCCTTCGACCGCCGTCCCGAGATAGACCGCTGGATTCTGTCGCTGCTCAACTCCCTCATAGCAGAAGTTCAGAAAGACTTGGACGAGTATGAGCCTACCAAGGCTGCCCGTGCAATATCCTCATTTGTCGATGACAACCTCAGCAACTGGTACGTACGTCTGAACCGCAAACGTTTCTGGGCTGGCAAGATGACCGAAGACAAACTCTCGGCATATCAGACACTTTACTCATGCCTGAAAACAATAGCACTGCTAATGGCTCCGTTCACGCCGTTCTATGCCGACCGCCTGTACAGCGACCTTATGTCTCCTGTAACGGGCAAGGAATATACACCGGTGCATCTTGCTCTCTTCCCGAAAGCCGACACTTCGCTCATCGATGCCGACCTGGAACGCCGCATGAACCTAGCACAGGATATCACCTCAAATGTGCTGGCACTGCGCCGCAAGGTCAACATCAAGGTGCGCCAGCCGCTGCAGACACTCCTCATACCCGTGACATCGCAGCGGCAGCGCATGGACGTGGAGGCAATCGCGGACATCGTGAAAGCAGAAGTCAACGTCAAGGAAATCAAGATAGTCGACAACGAGCAGAGCGGACTTGTGAAGCGCGTGAAAGCTGACTTCAAGAAACTCGGCCCGCGCTATGGCAAGATAATGAAAGCCCTGGGCAAAGCCATCTCCGAGATGCCGCAGACAGACATAGCTCAGCTCGAGGCTGACGGCCAGTTCACCTTTGCACAGCTTGACGGCGCACCTGTCGTCACGCTCGACGATGTGGAAATCATAGCGGAGGATGTCCCCGGGTGGCTCGTCACCAATGACAGCTCGCTGACTGTGGCTCTCGACATTTCGCTCACCCCCGAACTCATCAACGAGGGCATGGCACGCGAAATCGTCAAGCGCATACAGAACATCCGCAAGGGCAACCAGTATGAAATCACCGACAAGGTGGACGTGACTTTGACTCGCGATGCGGCAATCGAAGGCGCTGTCAACGAGTTCGGCAGCTACATCTCGTCGCAGGTTCTCGCCTCGTCGCTCACACTGGCTGACACCCTTGACGATGCAGATGCGATGCCGCTCGAGATTGAAGGACTTGACGCAAAAGTCATTGTCCGCAAGAGCAAGAGCTGATTTCGCACACAGGCAATCAATATAGCAACGAGGCGCGGCTCACTGCGAGCCGCGCCTTGTTGCTTGCCATTGCTAGGAAGCCCATCACCGGAACAGCCGCTGCCAAAACGGCTTCTTCTTCTCGCGCCGTATGTGGATGTTGATTTCAGATGATTCCCTGTTGAAAAAGACTATGTGGGTACGAAACACGAAAGCCACATACTTGTCAAACTCGACAACAGCCATAATGCTGCGCTTCAGGAAGCGGTGGAAAAAGTTGCTTTCCTCAAGGCTGTCCACAAAAATTTCAGCGTCAGTTTCGCGTATTTTGTGTATTCCGGACAGCAAACCAAGATAGTGTGTCAGACGAGCGTCCAAATCTCCCATCCGGCGACCGCTATATGTCTTGTACATTTTATCTATGACAGTTTCAGTAATCATGACGACCTATCTTTATCGGCAAAACACATTATTCGGGGACAAGGTTCGCTTAGCACCGCTGTTGAAGTGACATTACTGTTCGGGTGAAATATATGCCCCTTCGCACACCTTGTCTACGATAATATCCAACGCCGTTTTGTCACAGCCTTTATCTACAAGCTGCTCATAATCGTCCTTGATGTTGCGCAGGAAATACTTAATGCCGGCAACTGTATCCTTCGCCATGCTTACCGACAGACGGTACACCTCAAGGCATTTCTTGTAGTTGCCGCTCAACAGGCAGGCATGACCCTGATTGATGTAATCAACAGGCTCTGCAAACTGGCCAATGACACGTGAGTAACTGCTGATGCTTTTATCGTAGTCGCCCAGCATATATTCACACCACGCTATTGAACGTAAGGCGTTGGCATTGTGTTCGTTGACATACAACATCTGATAGAACACTTTAAGTGCCTCGCCATATCGCTTCAGCAGCGTGAGGGAAATGCCCTTGCCCATAAGCATCGACTCATTGTCAGGCTGCTTCAGAAGTGCTGCATCGTAATACTCCACAGCATCTTCGTATGCTCCGGTACGGCGGCACAACCCTGCCATACGCTTGGCGAGCCACAGGCTGTCGCTGTTGAACAGCTCCGCCTTTCGGTATTGGGTAAGTGCCTCATTATATTTGCCTTGCTGCTGCAATGTATATCCGAGTTTCTCCAGAAGCGAGGCATCCTCTCCCGCAATCTTCCCAAGCCGGCGAAACATCGCCTCGGCCTCGGGATAGTACTTGCGTCTCAGGTAAAACTCGCCTATCATTTGCACGGTATCGGCATCATCGATTACCTTGTCTCCCATAAACGGAATTTTGTTTACCGAGAACGGAGGACGGAGAACGTCTTCAAACTGGCCCTTGTACTTGAAAAGTTTAAGAAAACGGTTAAGGTCGCGTATGTACCGAAGTGATTCATTGGCAAATAGATTTTCAGACGTGGACGTTGACAACGTCGCTTCCTCTATGGATTGCCGCAATACTTCCTCCTGTTGCTGCAACTGTGAGAACATGGCATCTCGGTGTGCCTTCGGCAGTTTCTCCAGCGAAAACACAAATGAGTACTTGTCTGAATCGCACATCGCGCCAGGCACTGACAACAACGACATTATGCTGTCTGGAATCGCCGATTTCATCGACAATATCCGGGAATGGTTTTCGTCAAAGGGCAAAAACCAGTTAGGCAATTCGTTGAAGAACGGGAAACCTTTGAGGTTGGAGAATGCGAACATCATCATGTCCGCTCCCTCGCTCTGCAGCTCCGAGAACTCGCGCAGCTTCTTGCCTACGCCCGACTTCTCCATCAGCTCCTCCCATTCGGGATTTCCCTCGATGTCTGTGGGTGAAGAGCCGCTTTTCAGCATCGAGTCGAGTTCAGGCTTCATCTTTTGGAGAGCCGGTATGAAATCCTCCTTCATCGACTTGTTGATGCGGTCGGTGTCCATTGTGCGGATTATATCCATGATTACCGTGCGCAGACGCTTTGCGTTGTCCGCATTGTCAATCCAGGCATTGAACCGTGCGGCGAGCCCGTCATCGCAACACACCCGAGCGGAGTGTGCATAGACAGCCAATATTGCGGACATCAACGCACGTGCCTTGACACCTACGTTGCTGCTCCGGTCGTAGATATCCATCATCGCCTCGATGCGTCCGCGCTCATAGTATTTCACACAGCCGAGGAACAGTGCCACGATAATGTGCGAGCGGACAGCGAAGTCCGACTGCTCGTCCGTAGCGAGGCTGACCAGTTCGGTCAGGTCGTCAGCCGCGAGAGGGAATGTAGTCCACACATAGTTAAAGATATTCTTTAATTTATGCTCGCGTTCCTCCTGTTTTTCAGCATTTTGAACATCCGAAGGAAGCAAGGCCAATTCGCCGGCCACCTTGCGGTAACTTGCAATGACCGCTGGCAGCGTCTCGTTCAACCACCCCAGAGTGCGGACTTGGGAATAATACAGTTCTGGGGACTCTGCCACTTCGAGTTCACGGCAAAAGCGGTCATAGAGAGTGTTCAGTCCATCGCGGGCTGTGTCGAAATACTTCTTGCGGTCAGGGTCGAAGCCGCCGTCTACCATATAGTCTGCCATGTATTTGTAGACAGACTCGATGCTGCGCAGCGGCGCGTCCAGCGAGGACAGACGGCTGTCCAAAAGCATGCAGCAACGCAATGACCGCATAGCGCAGCCAAGCCGGTTGCGAGTTATGTTCTTTTTCGCTTCCGCCAATGCGGAGCGGACTTTTGATTCAGACATATACGAATAGTTTTGGGGCTTGCATTACACAGACTGACCGGTTAAGCGGCAGTCGTGTACAGCCAGTATTCAATTCCAGCCGCAATGACAAAGAGTATGCCAAAGACAAGGGCTGCAAAACGGAGCTTCATGCCTGCAATAGGGTTTAACTTGCCAAGGGTCAATGACATCAGGCGGCAGAACGCTGCCATGAATGCCAAAAACAGGTCACAGAACATCCACCAGTGCGTGCGCATTTGGAATGTTACGACAATGACCGCTACAACAATGCCAAGCAATAGGACTGCCGCAATTTTTGTCCGGAAAAATGATTTCATCAGGGTTTGTTGATTTGGCATAAGTATTTCAATGCTTATCGCACTAATTTTATGCCGTATGACCTGCCGGACTTGCACACTATCAGCGCGAGGTAGAAGCCCGTCGGCTCGGCTATAAGTTCAAAATGAGGTGATGTCGTGTTCTTGTAGGTGTACTGCCTTACCATTGCGCCGCCAAGGTTGTACAGGCGGACGAGCGAGGCCTCCTCTGGCAAATCGACCGTGTAAAAGCCCGAGCCGTGAGTATGCAGCACCGGCTCTGTCACCATACCGGCCTCTTCTATGGCTCGTTGGCGTTGCTGTTCGGCAGCCTTGGTTTCGGCTATGAAGTCGTCATAGAAGCGGAACGGGATTTCCTCCAGCTGCACATCAGGCAGTCCAATCGGATTTGAGAGGACTGCCAACTGGCCGCCGCTCAGGTATTCCGTCGCAAACAGGCGGAAATATGAATTGTCAGGGACATCGGCATTTATGGTGACGTAATCCCCTTTCCTCCCTGTCACGGTGACAGCCGATATATCCTTGCCGTTGTCGAAGCCGAGTGCCACGTTTCCGCTACGCGTGAGTTCGTCTGCCAGCATATCGGACCACTGCGCGGGTGAATATATCTCCGACAGCTGGTCATCGTTGTCAGGGTCGCCGTCCAGCCGCGCTATCATCTCCTCCGTCTCGCTGCTTGTGTACTTGACATTGTATTTGTCGGCGCGGGCATTGAGCAGGTTGTCGATGTAGTGCGGCAAGTCGCCCCATGCGGCGATAGCCTCGTATGGCACGCGGTCGTCATAGCGGATAAGCTCGATGTCGCGTGCGTAAGCGGTCAATATGCTCTTGGTGTCGTCGCTGACAGCGTTGGCGTCAAACTTTCCGCTGGTGCTGTATGCGAGTATCGGGAACGCCTTGTTCTCAGCCGATATTATCACATATCCGCCCGAGGGGTGGTTGTAGACATAGAACGGTACAAATAGGCGTTGTGTGGTCAGTTTGCGGCCGTTGTACACCATTGTCGGCTCTGCCATGTATTGTCCGTTCACAGCGTTGAAGAACTGCGTGGCTATGGCTTTTGCCTGAGGCTGGGTCACTGTTTCTGCCGCCGACGGAAATACAGCTGCGGCTGCCGCAAATGCGGCAACATACCATTTTATGACTGATGCTTTCATATAAGACATAACGCAAACGTTCTCAATTTATTAACACTCATCATCTGAATAATTCGTTTAAGCCGTCAACCGCTTATTTCCCCTTCTCGTAGCGGGCGTAAATGGCTGCGCCTTTGCGCTTGGCTTTGGCGATGTCGTCGGGATTTTTCGGGTTGACACCGTAGCGCGACAGCGGCGGTATTACCACCTTCGTGCCGGGGCGTATCTTGTCGGGATGCCCGAGCGACTTGTTCGCCTCGTATATGTACGGCCACAGGTGGTAGCTGCCGTAATGCTCCTTAGCCATTGTGGTCAGATAGCGCGTCTTGGTTATAGTGTCATATACCGGCTCGTCCGACGGTTTCGTGTCAGCCTCTTTAGTCTTCTCCTCCTTTGCTGTAACCTTGTCGCTGGCGGCGGGCTTTGCAGCCTCGCTGTTTTGGGCGACACTGTCAGTTGCAGCGGGCATCGCGGGCTTTGCTTGCTGCTGCGGTGCAGCTGCTATGCTGTCACTTTTAGCCACTGTTGCAGTTTCGGGTGCTTTGCTGCCGCTGAAATAGCCGCTGAAGTAAAGCCATGCGCCGCCGGCGATGACAATGGCAAGCATACTCGTCAGAATACCCACTACAAAGCCGTTGCCGAAAGTGCGTTGACGGCGATGACGGCGCACAGGCTCTTCACCCTCTCCGCCATCTGTGTCCTCTGTGTCCTCTGTGTCCTCTGTGCCTTCTGCCTCACTTCCTTCCTCATCTTCATCGGGTTCTGCTGCCTCTGGCTCGCTTACTTCCTCTTCCGCTTTCACAGCCGCCTCTTTCTGCTGCGATTCAGATGTATCAGGCTCAGAACCGGCAGACGCATCGGGTGTCCATTCAGCGAGGGGCAGGTCGGTTTCTTCATCTGCAGCAGATGCAGGCTGTGCAACATTCTCCGGAGCCTCCTCTCCCTCGTGTTCTGCCGCCTCGATCTCGGCATCAGCAGCCGGCTCGTCAGCAACAATGGGAGTATCGTCATCATTCTCCGCATCAGCCAGCATCTCATCTGTCACGCTGTCAGCGAGTTCCACTGTCTCAAACGCTTCAAAGGGTTCGTTGATGAGAGCCGCGAGCGTCTTGGCAGCGACAAATGTAACACGATTGTGGCCGGCGATTTCGATTTCGTTGCCGGTATTGACATCCACGCTTTTCCTCGCCTCAATCTCGGTCAACTTGAATGTCCCCAAATCCTTGATTTTCACGCTGTCCTGATTGATGAGAGCATCGCTGACAGCGGCAAACAGCCCTTTGAGGAACGCCTCGCACTGGCGTTTGGAAACACCTGTCTTGTCTGAAAGCAGGTTGACGAGTTCGGGAAGGGTGATTTTATTGTTCATGCCTCGTGAGTGGAAAGTGACAGTATTATCGCAAATGCATGAGCATCACGAGTTCTTGATTTTTTGTTTCAGCAGGGCAGACGGACGGAATGACATGGTGATTTTGGGCGGCACGAGCATCCGCTTGCCCGACGAGGGGTGCACGGTCACACGTTCCTGTTTCTTCCTGGCCTCGAAGCTGCCGAAACCGGGTATCGCGATGCTGTTCAGCTGCGAGCACTGCTCACCCACTATCTCCACAAAGGCAGACAGCAGTTCAGCCACCTGCCCACGGTCGCTGCCGAGGTTTGCCGCGAGAGTATCTACAAGAGCTTTGTTATCCATATCAAACCATTGAGTAACTGACAAATCGCCCAGCCGCACGGATAGCCGGACGGCGGCGCGAAACGCTTATCAGAGCAAAGTTACTAAAAAAGTCCGTACCGCGCAAATCCAGTCCTCGCGGCGAAGCTGGAGAGAGGAGGGCTACGCCCTCTTTCTCCATGCAGTTTCACCCGCCGCGCTCAACCCCGATTTTGCACTTCGAACTGGATTCTACATATTATGGCTGTAATGGCTATTATAGCATGGCTGACAATCAACTAACAATCAGTCAAATTCAAGCAGACACGGCTCGCCGTGTCCCTACTGCGACAGCACTTACAAGTGTGTTGGTGCGGTGAAATACATTTCGGAATGTGGCGATTTTTTTATACCTTTACGCTGCTTTTGCGTGCCGGCGTGTCCGGCTCGATTACTAAACTGATGTTTCTATGGTGACAGTCAATAATTTATCAGTCGAATTTTCAGCACGTCCGTTGTTCAATGACGTTTCTTTCGTCATCAACGACACCGACAAGGTTGCCCTGACGGGGAAGAACGGCGCGGGGAAATCGACCATGTTGAAAATCATCGCCGGCCTTCAGCAGCCCACTTCGGGGACTGTAGGCATGAGCAACGGCATGACCGTGGGCTACCTGCCACAGGTGATGAAGGTGGCAGACGAGACAACTGTCATCGACGAGGTGCGCAAGGCATTCTCGGGGCAGCTGAAGCTGAAGGAGAACATCGACCGGGCGACTGCTGAGCTGGCGGAGCGCACTGACTATGAGTCGGAGGGATACCAGCAGCTGATAGACCGCCTCGAATACCTCAACGACCGCCTCGCCATGGAGGGGAGCGACAACATGGAGGCTGAAATAGAGCGCACGCTCATCGGCCTCGGATTCCTGCGCGATGACTTCCAGCGGGCGACCAACGAGTTCTCGGGCGGCTGGCGAATGCGCATCGAGCTTGCCAAAATCCTCCTGGCACACCCGGACGTGCTGCTGCTGGACGAGCCGACCAACCACCTCGACATCGAGTCGATACAGTGGCTCGAGCAGTTCCTGATGACCAAGGCACGCGCCGTGGTGCTGGTGAGCCACGACCGCGCATTCATAGACAACGTGACCAACAGGACGATAGAAATCTCCTGCGGCAAGATATACGACTACAAGGCGAAATATTCGCAGTATGTGGTGCTGCGCAAGGAGCGCGTGGAGCAGCAGATGCGGGCATACGAGAACCAGCAGAAGATGATAGCCGACATCAAGGACTTCATTGAGCGTTTCCGCTACAAGCCGACCAAGGCGGTGCAGGTGCAGAGCCGCATCAAGCAGCTCGAGAAGATAGTGCCTATCGAGGTGGACGAGGTGGACACGTCGCACCTGCGGCTGAAGTTTCCTCCTGCCCCGCGCTCGGGCGACTTCCCCCTGATTTTGGAGGATGTGGGCAAGGCATACGGTGAGCATCAGGTGTTCGACCACGCCACGTTCACGCTGCGGCGCGGCGAGAAGGTGGCATTCGTGGGGAAGAACGGCGAGGGCAAGTCCACGCTGGTCAAGTGCATAATGAATGAAATCCCCTTCACGGGGTCGCTGAAGGTTGGCCATAATGTCCGCATCGGGTATTTCGCGCAGAACCAGGCGCAGCTGCTCGACGGCGAGCTGACGGTGTTTGACACCATTGACCGCGTGGCGACTGGCGACATACGCACCAAGATACGCGACATACTGGGCGCGTTCATGTTTGGCGGCGAGGCCTCGGACAAGAAGGTCAAGGTGCTGTCGGGCGGCGAAAAGACCCGCCTGGCGATGATACGCCTGCTGCTCGAGCCGGTCAACCTGCTGATACTCGACGAGCCGACCAACCACCTCGACATGAAGACGAAGGACATACTGAAAGATGCCATCAAGGCATTTGACGGCACGGTCATCGTCGTCAGCCACGACCGCGACTTCCTCGACGGGCTTGTGGACAAGGTGTATGAGTTCGGCGGCGGAAAAGTGCGCGAGAACCTCGGCGGCATCTACGATTTCCTCAACAAGAAGCAGCTCGACACGCTGCAGCAGCTGGAGTTGAGCCGCAACGAGCGTCGCCCGGCGGAAACGGCACCACCAGCTGCAGCCAAGACCGCAACACCGCAGGAACAGCCTACCGCCACTGCCAAAAGCGGCAAGTTGAGCTACGCCGAAGCCAAGGAGCGCGACCGGCTGCTGCGCCGCGCCCAAAAGGCTGTGGAAAAGGCTGAAGAGGACATCTCGAAACTCGAGGCGGACATTGCCGAGGTCGAAAACCAGCTGTCGCAGGGCGACAGCTCGCCGGAGACACTGGAACGGTATTCGGCATTGACCAAGAAGCTCGAGAATGCGATGTCAGTATGGGAAGTTGCCCAGCAAGACTACGACGAACTGAAGGCAAAAATGGGACTATAAGACCTATATGACAATGAGAACAATATCAAATCAAAATACAACAGACGACATGAAATTCAGAAACCTGTTTTTCGGCATGGCCATGGCAGTTCCCTTCGCCATGTCTGCCGGCTCACCCCACGGCATCAACACTGCCAACCTCGACCCGTCGGTTTCGCCTGGCGAGGATTTCTACAAGTACGCTTGCGGCGGCTGGATGAAAGCCAACCCGCTGCCCGGCGAGTACAGCCGCTACGGCACTTTTGACGTGCTGCGCGAGAACGCCAAGCACCAGCTGCAGGACCTCATCTTGAACCTGAGCAAAGACCCGCAGTCAAAGGTCAAAGGCACAAACGCACAGAAGGTCAGCGACCTCTTCTCACTCGGCATGGACAGCGTGCGCCGCAACAATGATGGCGCAGCTCCCATGAAGCCTTACCTCGACCGCATCAACGCCGCAAAACTCGACTCCCCGAAATCCGTTGCTGAGATGACTGCATGGATGCACAACGGCGTGGGCAGCTGCCTGTTCGCAACCGGCGTGGGTGCTGACGCCAAGAACTCGGACATGAACATCATGCACATCGCCGAGACCGGCCTCGGACTGGGCGACCGCGACTATTACCTCGAGAAATCGGAGGACAACGACCGCATCATGGCGGCTTACGAGAAGTATGTCAAGACGCTGATGACCCTGTCGGGCTATTCAGACGCTGATGCAGACCGCGTGTGGAACACGCTGATAACCATCGAGACAGAGTTTGCCAAAAACAAGATGAGCCGCGAGCAACGCCGCAACCCGCAGCTGCGCTACAACATACGCACTATGGACGAACTCCGCGCCGCATACCCCAACATCGACTGGGACACATACTTTGCCGCGCTCGGCATCACCGGTCTCGACAAGGTCAACGTGGCATCAGTTCAGTTCATTGACTTCATCAACAACTATGTGACTACGCTCACCCCGCAGCAGCTGCGTGACTACATGACCTGGGAGTTCATCTCCGAATCGTCCAACCTGCTGAGTGACGATTTCGTCAATGCCAACTTCGAGATGTTTGACCGCGTGATGAGCGGCAAGACCGAAATGGAACCCCGCTGGAAACGCGCCATGTCGCTGCCTAACTCCATGCTCGGCGAGGCTCTCGGCGAACTCTATGTGGCGAAGTATTTCCCGAAAGAGAACAAGGAATACATGGTGACGCTTGTCGAGAACCTGCGCAAGGCTCTGGGCAAGCACATCGACAACCTGACATGGATGTCAGCCGAAACCAAAGCCAAGGCTCACGAGAAGCTGAACGGTTTCACCGTGAAAATCGGCTACCCCGACAAGTGGAAGGACTACAGCGGCATCGACATCGACCCGGAGAAGAACCTGCTGGAGAACGTGCTTGCAGCTTCGCGCTGGTTCACCCAGGACAACTACAACAAGCTCAACAAGCCGGTTGACAAGACCGAGTGGCTTATGACACCGCAGACTGTCAACGCATACTATATGCCCACGACCAACGAAATCTGCTTCCCGGCAGCTATACTGCAAGCTCCGTACTTCGACGTGACTGCCGACGACGCTATCAACTACGGCGCAATCGGCGTGGTAATCGGCCATGAGATGACCCACGGATTTGACGACCAGGGCCGACAGTATGACGTTAACGGCAACCTGAACGACTGGTGGCAGCCCGCCGACGCTGAAGCGTTCACCAAGCTCGCTGACCAGCTCGCCGCACAGTTTGACGCAGTGGAGGTCGCTCCCGGCGTACACGCCAACGGCCGTTTCACCCTCGGCGAAAACATCGCTGACCAGGGCGGTCTGCGCGTTGCACTGACAGCATACCTCGACTCACAGGAGGGCAAGCTGATGAAGGACATCGACGGCATCTCGCCCTTGCAGCGTTTCTACCTCGGATATGCCAACCTCTGGGCCGGCAACATCCGCGAGGCAGAAATACTCGTGCGCACCAAGACCGACCCTCACTCGCTGGGCTGCAACCGCGTGAACGTGTCGCTGCGCAACATCGAGCAATTCTTTGACGCATTCGGCATCAAGGCTGGCGACAAGATGTTCCGTCCCGAGAACGAGCGTGTAATCATCTGGTAATCCGCCGGTTTTCACCCATACAGGGGGTGTGTCAAAATAGGCACATCCCCATTTTTATGCGCAACCCAGTAGGGACACGGCGTGCCGTGTCCGCCTCCAAGTCACTGCAAATCAAATAATTACGCTTATCACCCTTCGAACACGGCACGCCGTGTCCCTACCATGACAGCCCTATATGCATAATATCATTAGACGAAGAGCGACATCGTTAGACGAAGTCGGACGTTCAGCTGCGCAGCCGCTCCGCCTCCTGTATTTCGCGATGAAACTCCTCGACAAACTCCTTGCGCACCTGCTCAAAATCGACCTTGCCGCCGAGTTCCTTCTCCATGGATGTCACCCCCTTGTCAACAAATCCACAGGGGTTTATGGCGTTGAAGTATAACAGGTCGGTGTTGACATTGAGAGCAAGTCCGTGCATGGTGCAGAAGCGCGAGCATTTCACGCCTATGGCGCAAATCTTGCGCTCACCGGGCGTGCCTACGGCTATCCACACACCCGTCGCGCCCTCTACCCGCTCGCCCATGATGCCGTAACGGCCGATGACGCGGATGATGCACTCCTCGAGGAGTGTGATGTAGCTTTTCACACCGAGGTGATGCCGCGCCATGTCGATAATCGGATATACCACAAGCTGCCCCGGGCCATGGAACGTTATGTCGCCGCCGCGTGTGATTCTGACCACATCCACGCCCGGTATGCGGTGGAGCATATTCTCCGCGTGTCCGTGCTTGCCGAGAGTATACACAGGCGTGTGCTGCACCGTCAGCAGGTACTCCTGTCCCGGTGCGGCTTCGTTTTTCTTGGCATCTACCAGAGCGTCAAACAGTTCCGTTTGCTTTTGCAGAGCCTCGGCATACGGCATTATGCCCAAATCCAAGTCTTGTATCATGCAGCTGTCAATGTATATGCCGCTCGGCATGGTAGCTGGAACGCACCATCGGCGCACTCTCTATATGGCGGAAACCCTTCTCGATCCCTATCAGGCGGTATTTCTCGAATGTGTCGGGGTGTATGTATTCCTGCAACGGGTAATGCTCCTTGGTGGGCTGCAGGTACTGCCCTATCGTCATCACCTCGCAGCCGGCAGCGCGGAGGTCGTCCATGGTCTGCAATATCTCCTCTTCAGTCTCGCCGAGGCCGAGCATGATGCCCGACTTGGAGCGGATGCCCGATGCCGAAATATGGCGTATCACGTCGAGCGAGCGGTCGTAGGTGGCAAAGCAGCGCACCTCCGGGGTCAGGCGGCGGACAGTCTCCATATTGTGCGAGATGATGTCCGGGCGTTCAGCTATCACCATGTCTACCAGGTCATGGCGACCTTTGAAGTCCGGGATAAGCACTTCCATGGTCACGCCGGGACACTGCTCGCGCAGTGCGCGTATCATGGCCGCCCAGTGCGACGCGCCGCAATCCTCGAGGTCGTCGCGGTCAACGGAGGTTATCACTATGTGGCGGAGCTTCAACTCCTCGACAGAAGTCACGATGTCGTCAATCTCCTTCGGGTCGAGCGGATGCGGCCGCCCCGTCGCCACGTTGCAAAACTTGCAAGAGCGGGTGCAAATGTTGCCGCCGATCATGAACGTCGCTGTGCCGTTGCCCCAGCACTCTCCACGGTTGGGACACATGCCCGAGCTGCAGATGGTGTGCAAGTGCTTCTCGTTGAGCAACCCCACGACCTGCGAAGTCTTGAAGCCACGCGGCAATTTTATTTTCAGCCAATCCGGTTTGCGGCGGAAGTCTGCTTTCATATAGATAGGTTTGTCAGATTAGTCAGTATTTTCAAAACACACGACGGCGGCACTGCGCACAGCGCACCGCCGTCATCAGGTTATGCCTCAACGGTATATGTCAGAGTATGCTCTGGAGCTTAGCCTCAAGGTCAGCGAGTTTCACGAGGCCGACACTGCGCTCCACCACCTGGCCGTCCTTGAAGAAAAGCACGGTGGGGATATTGCGCACACGGTACTCCGCCGGCACGTCAACATTGTCGTCGATGTTGAGTTTGCCGATGATGACATCGCGGTCAGCATACTTCTCGGCGAGTTCCTCCACTATCGGGCCGAGCTTGACGCACGGGCCGCACCATGTAGCCCAAAAATCAATGACAACGGGCTTGCCGCTTTCGATAGCCCTAACGGCAGCCTCGTCAGTAAAATGAATCAGCATAGTTCTGTCAGTTCTTTGTTGTTTAGTTGCTTATACGGCATTTCGCCATATAGCGGCGGTTTCCTCGCCCACGAAGGGCGACAGCCGCAATGCAAAGTTATATCAAAATCTCCGTCTGTACAAACGCCGCGCGGATTATTTGGTTCAGTCGCGCCAAACGCCTCCCGCCGATTTTGTAAAGTGGATTATTCTGACTAATTTTGCAATTATGGAAAAGTCAATCCAGATAGATGGCGTAAACATCAACTATGACGAGTGCGGGCCTGAAGGCGGTGCGCCGATCATATTGATGCACGGGTGGGGCTGCCGGCTCGAGACGCTCGCAAGCATCCGGGCTATACTCGCCGACAAAATGCACGTATACAGCATTGACCTGCCGGGGCACGGCAAAAGCGATGAGCCGCCGGCTATCTGGGGCGTCGAGGAGTATACGCAGCTTGTCGAGACGTTCATCAAGATGCTCGGCATTGACAACCCGATCCTGCTGGGGCACAGCTTCGGCGGACGTATTTCCATACTCCTCGCCTCCCGCAACCGCGTGAAAAAGGTGCTGCTCGTGGACGCAGCTGGCATCAAGCCGCACAGGAGCATGAAGTACTACTTTAAAGTGTACACATACAAGGCTTTCAAGCATCTGGTGCGCCTGTTTGCCGGCAAGAAGCGCGGTGAAAAGATACTCGAAAAACGCCGCCGCAAATCAGGGTCGGCCGACTACGCCGCCGCCTCGCCGACAATGCGCGGCATATTGAGCAAATGCGTCAACGAGGATTTGAAACACGTCATGCCGGACATCAAAGCCCCAACGCTCCTCATTTGGGGCGAGAATGACACCGCGACACCGCTAAGCGACGCAAAAACGATGGAACGGCTCATACCCGATGCCGGGCTTGTGTCGTTTCCCGGGTGCGGACACTATTCATTCCTCGACAACCAGCGCGGCTTCCGTGCGGTAATCAAAGAATTTCTAAAAGACGAACTGCAATGATTTCTACAACAGCGATTTTCAGCATAATCATACTTGCAATCTGCGGCGTGTACATGCTCGTCAATTTCAAGTATGACATACAGATGTTACAGCAAAACAGCTACCGCACCGACCGCTACTGGCGGTGGCTGAACGGCAACAAGATGACCGCATGGCGGCTCGTCGATGTCGCCTTGCTGCTGTTGCTGTTCTCGACACTGCTTCCCCCTACGCTCAGCGCGATCATAGCGACCGTAGTGCTGGTAACCAAGACTGTCATGCTGCTGCGGCGCAAATACAAGAAACCGCTGGTATTCACCAACCGCGTCAAGCGCATATACAGCGTAACGGCGGTGCTGGCCCTCGCCATTTACGCCGCCGCGATAGTCCTCGCCTACTCTGCCGACATGAAGCTGTACACCGGCGGACAGGTGTCGCTCGGCGTGCTGCTGGCGGTGTCTATATTCTCATACGTCATTGTGACGCTCGCGCTGTGGATTCTCGCGCCAGTCGAGAAGGCAATCAACAAGCGGTATTACAACGACGCGGCGCGTATACTGGTCTCGATGCCCGACTTGAAAATCATAGGCATTACCGGCTCGTATGGCAAGACAAGCACCAAGCACTACCTGTACCGCATACTCTCCGAACAGTTTGACGTGCTGATGACCCCGGGGTCGTACAATACCCCGATGGGTGTAATCCGCACCGTGCGCGAAATGATGAAGCCCTACAACGAAGTTTTCATCTGTGAGATGGGCGCGAAGCAAGTCGGCGACATCAAGGAAATCTGCGACCTCGTCCACCCCTCGATAGGCATTGTCACCGCCGTAGGACCGATGCACCTCGAGTCGTTCAAGACCATCGAAAATGTGCAGGCCACCAAGTTTGAGCTTGTCGATGCCCTCCCCGCCGACGGGCTGGCTCTGGTGAACAACGATTTCGAATATTGCGCAAACCGCGAGGTCACAAACGTCCCGGTGATACGCTACGCCGTGTCCTCGCCCGACGGGGCGCAGTTCACTGCCAGAGACATCAAGTATTCGCATAGCGGCACGACATTCACGGTCGAAGGGCCGGAAGGCTTCTCGCTCGAACTGACCACCAAGCTCGTCGGCGAATGTAACATATCAAACCTGCTCGCGGCTGTCGCTGTCGCCCTTCATCTGGGCATGAAGCCTGAAAACATCAAATATGCCGTGGCGCAGATAGAGCAGGTCGAGCACCGGCTGAACATGAAGCGCACTGCCGGCGGAGTGACCATAATCGATGACGCATTCAACTCCAACCCGACCGGATCGCGCATGGCAGTTGACGTTATCAGCCAGTTCACCGGCGGCAAACGCATCATCGTCACCCCAGGCATGATCGAGCTCGGAGACAAGCAGTTTGACCTCAACCGCCAACTGGGCGAACACATTGGCAAAAACGTTGACATCGCCATTGTTGTAGGTGAATACAACCGCAAGGCATTGACAGAGGGCATTCTGTCAACTGGTTTTGACGAGTCAAAACTGATAGAGGCCGACACATTCCAAGATGCACAAAGACATCTGGCGACGATACTCACGGCTGGCGACGTGGTTCTGTACGAGAACGACCTCCCGGACACGTTCAAATAACGGCTGATGAAAAAAATCGGGATATTGAGTGACACACACTCGTGCCACGACGAGCGTTATGCGTACTATTTTGCCGACTGCGACGAGATATGGCACGCCGGCGACATGGGCGACATCTCCATAGCCGACAGCCTTGCCGCTATTGCCCCTCTGCGTGCCGTCGCCGGCAACATCGACCACGGCGAGGTGCGCCGCCGCTTCCCGGAACTTGACATATTTGAAATCGAGGGAATAAAGGTGCTGATGACGCACATCGGCGGCTATCCCGGACACTGGTCTCGAGGCATGAAAAACCTGCTGCGCGAGAACGGCATACAGCTGATGGTGGACGGCCACAGCCACATACTGCGCATAATGTATGACCGCGAACTGTCGCTGCTCCACGTCAACCCCGGCGCAGCCGGCACGCACGGCTGGCAAACGAAGCGCACGCTCATCACCCTCGTCCTCGACAACGGCGACATACGCGACTGCAATGTCATCGAACTTGGCTAATCCGCTATAACATAGATGCAGTAAGCGTTGTTGTTACTATTACATTAGTCTGAAAAACTATCCCATTCCCCCTCCGCTCTTGGGCATACCGGATATTTTTCCTAATTTTGCGCTAACAAACAGCTCTATGAATTTTCTAAAACACCATATATACGCCCTGTTGCTGCTTGCCGTCATCTCGATGGTATTCGCACCAATGTATGCCGCTGCAAGCAGCAAGAAGAATTTTGTCGTTGTCATTGACCCTGGACACGGAGGAAAGGACAACGGCGAAACAGACAACAAGGCCGTCGAAAAAGAGATAACTCTCAATGTCGCCCTCCGTCTGCAGGAGATTTTGTCCAAGAAGAAAGGCTACAAGGTCATATTGACGCGCAACGCCGACAAATCAGTCAACCTGCGAGACCGTGCAGCCAAGGCGAACAAGGAGAAGGCAGACCTTTTCATCTCGCTCCATACCAATTTTGCCGATGAAGACACGCCTGATCGCCAGCAGATAGACGGCACATCAATATATGTCATCGGACATGACGAGGAGAACGACGACGGCTTCAATGTGGCTGTACGCGAAAATGAGGCTATCTTTCTGGAACGCAACTATAAGGACAAGTACGATTCATTCGTTCCGGGCGAAGACGAGGCAACACTGACTGCGAAGTCCAAAGGCATCTACGAGAACAGCATCGGCTTCGCAGGCGAACTGCTTGACGAACTCGCCAAGACAACAAACCGGAAAATGAGAGGAATATTCCACGACGGTTTCCTCGTGCTGAAAGACGCTAACATGCCGGCCGTACTCATCGAAATGGACTTCATTTCCAACAAGCAGTCTGCACTTTACATAAATTCCTCTGTCGGCCAGAAACGAATGGCACAGGGTATCGCCAATGCCGTTGTCACCTACCGGGACAAGCTGAAGAAACTGGGCAACAAGGCATATCAGTCGGATGCCGAGGTTTCAAGCGAAGACTGCTATGTACTGGTAAGCAACGCGCCCTCTTCCAAGCGGTCAGACGTAGCCCCAAGCAAGCCTCAGTCACGGCAAACCGCCTTGCCTCGCAAACGCCGCTCCGCGTCATCACGAAAGGCCTCGTCAGAGCGCAACCTCGAGACCGACAACATCACACTGCGCTCCGAATCGGCAGGGACAACCGTAAGCAGCAACGCCAAGAAGCAACAAACTGCCGCCGCTACCCATGAGGAAGAGCCGACACCGGTCAAACAGAAAACCTCCGAAAAGCGTGCCGCTCAAAAGGGGGAGGCAAAAGCCCTCAAGCGCGACAAGAAAATGGATAAGAAGGACAAACCGGTCGCCGAGCAGAATACCGAAAAGTCCTCCAAGTCCAAACACGAAGACGAAAACAACGGCGGGGAAGTCCGCACTTTCGGCAACAAGAAAGTGGTCGTAAACCGCGCAACACCCTCCAACCCTCGGTCGCTGAAAACCTCCAAGAACACCGTGGACACAAAACCCGCCGAGACCAAGGAGAACAAATCAGAGGCAAAAGAGGTGACGAAGGCGAAAGACTCAAAAGATGCGAAGGCTATGCCGGCTGAGAAAAAGCAGGAGCAGACCCCAGCACAGGAAGTCAAAAACGCTTTCTCCAAAACCAAGCAAGCCAAGGAGCAACCGAACAAATCAGACGATCATTCCGTTGCAAAAAAACGGACTGTCGTGAAACGCGACATCTCGGAAACCTCCAAGAAACAGGACAAAGAGGAGAAGAAAGCCGCCAAAAACGACAAGAAAAAGTCCAAAGCTGAAGCTGACAACGCAGAGGACAACAAGAGACAATACGAAGCGGCCAAGAAGAAATCGGCCGACAACTACAATGCCTCGTCCGCTCCGCGCTCCCTGAAGAGCCGTAAAAACAAGAAACAACAGAACTGACACGCGCAGCAATTGCCGTAGAAACGTATAATTTCATAACCGCAACCAATGAAAGAAAAGAAACTGTCGAAGAAACTGCTCGTAATCGGCGTATGTGTGATTGTCGCACTCACCGTCCTGTTCTTCGGTATCGACTACCTTAAGGGCATAAACCTGTTCAAGCCGGCAAACTTCTACACGGCTAAGTATGACAACGTTGCCGGGCTGGAGGTAGCTGCTCCCGTCACCATTGACGGCTACAAAGTAGGACAGGTACGCGAAATCAACTTCAACTATGACAACCCCGGCCAAATCGAAGTGCTGATGGCTCTCAACAAGCAGCTGCAGATACCCGAAGACTCGCACGCCGTAATCGCCGCAAGCATGCTCGGCGGAGCCTCTATCAATATACAGCTCGGACACAGCAAGAAGATGATACCCCTCGGCGGCGTTATCCCGACAGGAACTGCCCCCGACCTGATGGCCTCGCTGACCAACGACATCGTCCCGACAGTAAACTCCATACTGCCGAAGGTGGACTCGCTCATGTACAACCTCAATATGCTCGTGACCAACCAGTCGCTGCAAACGTCGCTGTACCGCCTCGACGGCATCACAAAAAATGTCCTGTTCGCGACTGACGGCCTAAACCGCACAATGAACCAGGATGTACCCTACATAATGAAGCACGCCGGTCGCGTAACATACAACCTCGACACCCTGACAGGCAGCCTCGGCTCGTTCACAAACCAGCTGAACAACCTCCCCCTCCGCGAGACAATGGACAATGTCGAGTACGTTACAGCTAACCTGAAACGTTTCTCAGACCAGCTCAACGACCAGAAATCATCGCTGGGACTGCTGATGAACGACCCGGAGCTGTACAATAGGCTTACACGCATTTCGGCTGACGTTGACTCGCTTATTGTTGACATACAGCGCAACCCCAAGCGGTACATCAGCATAAAGCTGTTCTGACACAGGATTGAACACCTCTGGCATTACACCTTGGTGATGCCGCACGCCTCGGCTTGTAAATAAAGCCGTGGGTATCAAGTCCTTGTCATTATTTAACAGAACATTCCGGGGTATGGCATTGCCCATAACCCCGGAAATCACTAATTTTGCAGTAATTTTTGTGGTTCTATATCTATGAGACAACTGAAAATAACCAAGTCCATTACCAACCGTGAGAGCGCATCTCTCGACAAGTATCTCCAAGAGATTGGCCGTGAGGAACTTATCACAGTGAGTGAGGAAGTGGAATTGGCACAAAAAATAAAAGCAGGTGGCAAGGAAGGGCGCAAGGCTCTCGACAAGCTGACACGCGCCAACCTGCGCTTCGTCGTGTCTGTTGCGAAACAGTATCAAAACCAGGGATTGAGCCTTCCCGACCTTATCAATGAGGGCAACCTCGGCCTGATACGAGCCGCACAGAAGTTTGACGAAACTCGAGGCTTCAAATTCATTTCATACGCCGTGTGGTGGATACGCCAGTCCATCCTCCAGGCTCTTGCAGAGCAGTCGCGCATCGTGCGCCTTCCTCTCAACCAAGTGGGTTCGCTCAACAAGATAACTAAGGCTCTCTCCAAGTTTGAGCAGGAGAATGAGCGTCGTCCGTCAGCCGATGAGCTGGCTGAACAGACTGGCATACCCGTTGACAAGATTACCGACACGCTGAAAGTCTCAGGCCGTCACATATCCATGGACGCACCGTTCTCCGAAGGCGAAGACAATACGCTGCTCGACGTGATGACCAACACTGACAGCCCCATGGCAGACTCCGCCCTCAACCAGGAGTCGCTATCAAAGGAGGTAGACCGCGCACTGCGCCAGCTCTACGACCGTGAGCGCGAAATCCTCAAAATGTTCTTCGGCATCGGTTGCCAGGAAATGACCCTCGAGGAAATCGGCGCGAAATTCGACCTCACACGCGAGCGCGTGCGCCAAATCAAGGAGAAAGCAATCCGCCGCCTCAAAGGCCAGAAGAGCAAGCTGCTCCAAAGCTACCTCGGCGAGTAATCCCGCATAATCAGACTCATACGCAAGACCTATGGTATTCAAGAGTATCAAACAACTGTTGGCTGCTGTAGGCCTTTGCTGTATATTGTCAGCTGCTCATGCAGAAACCACAGATATAAACGGCAGCAATGCAGACAACGCTGCCACTGCCGCCGAAGAACGCGAAAGCATTTTCGGCGACAAGACCCCAGCCCTCGACAAATCGCATTTCACTTGGGGCGCAGACGTAGGCGCATCTATCGACATGGGCGGATATGACATGTCAACATTCGACATCGACATCGTCCTTGGCTACAAAAACACGCTCCTGCGCACACTCGGCCTGAGTGCCGGCATACACCGCGACTTCCATACCGGGACTAACTTCATTCCTCTGATGGCAGTGCTGCGCACCTCCTTCATTCCGCGCAAGACATTGTGCTTCTTTGACCTGAAAGCCGGCTACTCATTCAATACCGTCGGCGAGGAGAACAGCGGCGGTTTCACCTTCAACGCAGGCATAGGCTTCAACCTCGCATCGTCCAATCGGTTCAGAAGCCACCTGATACTCTCCTACCAGTTCATTCACCTGAACGAGCTCCAAGGCACAATGGTAGACCAGGTGAAAAATCACATCGACTTCATACAGCTGCACTTCGGCGTAAATTTCTGACCCCGACAGGCTGGGACACGACGTGCCGTGTCCGCATCCAAGTCACACCAAATCAACGACATACTGCCTCATCTTCCTTCGGACACGGCACGCCGTGTCCCTACTTCGGCTGCGCATTCAAATAACGCCATAACGAAAGTAACTATTCAGCGAAAGGCAAG
>DHKE01000007.1:0-17509 GCA_002404675.1 Porphyromonadaceae bacterium UBA4702
CAACTGTCAAAAATGGGAAGATACATATTAATCGTGAGATATTGTACACCGACAGGATAAAAATCAAGTCCGCAACAGATTCTACGCTGCCAATGTCGCTCTTTCCGCAGTTCTCGGCAACTAAGAGTGTGATTTATAACGTAAAACTTGTGTGTGCGGTTGGAAATTTGTAACTTTGCGCGATAATTTTGACTGCGGTCGCGCACGGTGCACGATACGCTTTTGAGATACGCGAAGAAAACAATAAAGAACTTATGGTAAATCCAATCAAGAAAACCATCAGCCTTCCCGACGGTCGCACCATCACCATCGAGACCGGCAAACTGGCCAAGCAAGCTGATGGAGCGGTAGAAGTAAGAATGGGCAACACGATGCTGCTGGCGACAGTGTGCTCTGCCAAGGAGGCGGGCGAAGGCGTCGATTTCATGCCCCTGACAGTCGAATACAAGGAGAAATATGCATCTATCGGACGTTATCCGGGCGGATTCCTCAAACGTGAGGGTCGTGCCAGCGATTATGAAATCCTGACATCACGCCTTGTTGACCGTGTGCTGCGTCCGCTGTTCCCCGACAACTACCACGCTGACACTTTCGTCAACGTAACCCTCTACTCTGCTGACGAGAAGGACGCTCCCGACGCGCTCGCCGGCATCGCCGCTTCTGCCGCTCTTGCGGTAAGCGACATCCCTTTCAACGGCCCGATTTCCGAAGTGCGCGTTGCCCGCGTCGACGGCGAGTGGGTCATCAACCCGACTTTCGAACAGATGGAGCGTGCCGACATCGAGCTCATGGTGGGCGCGACTTACGACAACATCATGATGGTCGAGGGAGAGATGAACGAAGTTTCCGAGGCCGAGCTGCTCGAGGCTCTGAAAGTGGCGCACGCTGAAATCAAGAAGCACTGCGTGGCGCAGATGGAGCTGATGAAGGAGGCTGGCAAGGAAGTGAAGCGCGAATACTGCCACGAAATCAATGACGACGCCCTGCGTGCCGACGTGCATGAGAAATGTTATGACAAGGCTTACGCGATTGCCCATGCCGGCAACGCCGACAAGCACTGGAGAGCCGACAGTTTTGACGCTATCGTTGACGAATACATAGAGCAGCTTCCGGAGATGACCGAGGAGCAGCTCGAGAACTATACTGAGGAGCAGCGCATCGCCATGGTGAAACGCTACTACCACGATGTGGAGAAGGAAGCCATGCGCCGTTGCGTCCTCGACGAGGGCATACGCCTGGACGGCCGCAAGACCACGGACATCCGCCCGATATGGTGCGAGGTTGACTACCTGCCCGGCCCTCACGGAGCTGCCGTGTTCACACGCGGCGAGACACAGGCGCTCGTGACCTGCACGCTCGGCACTACGCTTGACGAGAAGATCATCGACGACGTGCTCAACCAGAGCAAGGAGCGTTTCCTGCTGCACTACAACTTCCCCCCGTTCAGCACGGGCGAAGCGCGTCCGCAGCGCGGCGTAGGCCGTCGTGAGATCGGCCACGGCAACCTTGCCCACCGTGCGCTCAAACGTATGTTCCCCGATGGCTTCCCCTACACCTGCCGCATCGTCAGCGACATCCTGGAGTCGAACGGCTCGTCGTCAATGGCGACAGTGTGCGGCGGCACACTCGCGCTGCTCGATGCTGGCGTGAAGATGAAACGCCCCGTTGCCGGTGTCGCCATGGGCCTGATTTCAGATGCCGGCAATGTGAAGTATGCTGTCCTCTCTGACATCCTCGGCGATGAGGACCATCTGGGCGACATGGACTTCAAGGTGACTGGCACAGAAAAGGGCATCACTGCCACACAGATGGACATCAAGTGCGACGGCCTGAGCTATGAGGTGCTCGAACAGGCTCTCGAACAGGCTCGCCAGGGCCGTCTCCACATACTGGGCATCATCAACGAGACCATACCCGAGGCTCGCGCTGACTACAAGCCGCACGTTCCGCGTCTGGTGACTATCGACATCCCGAAGGAGATGATCGGCGCGGTCATCGGCCCGCAGGGCAAGGTGATACAGGGCATTCAGGAGGAGACCGGCACTACCATCTCAATCGAGGAGGACGAGAAGACTGGCGTAGGCCATGTTGAAATCGCGTCCAAGGACAAGGAGGGCATCGAGGCCGCGCTCCGCCGCATCAAGACCATCACTGCCCAGCCCGAGGAAGGCGAAGTATACGAGGGCAAGGTGCGCTCGATACTCGATTTCGGCGCATTCGTGGAGTTCATGCCCGGCAAGGACGGACTGCTGCACATCTCCGAAATCTCATGGGATCGCCTCGACAACATGGAGGCTTCCGGACTTAAGGAGGGTGACACGGTGCGTGTCAAGCTGATAGAAATCGACAAGAAGACCGGCAAGTACCGCCTGTCGATGCGTGCGCTCGCTCCGAAGCCCGAGGGGTATGTGGAGCGTGAGGCCCGTCCGCGCGGACAACGCCGTGAGGGTGGCCCGCGCCGTGAAGGCGGAGGCCGCCGTGAGGGTGGCCGTCGTGAAGGAGGACCGCGCCGTGAACGCCGCGACCACCACGAGGACTGACCAACACACGGACCTGACACAAGGCTCGGACTGCAATACAGTCGGGTGTGCCGGAAACGGCACACCCTCTTTTTTATGTGCGCGGCGCATTTTTTCGTGGCGAGTGTGTCACAATCCCGGTTTAGCTGCGTCTAATGAGTAAAGAACAAAAACGAACTACTATGACACGAGTAATACTATTCTTGGTATCATGTATGGCCGCGCTGCTGTGCGGCTGCTCAATGCCCGGCAACGCCATCAGGCCTGACAAGCCCAAAGCAGTCAAGCAGCTTCAGGTTGACGGCCCGATAGATGAGCTGGAGGCATCGTCCGCTGTAAATGTGGTATATACACTTGCGAGCCCCCACGAGGGCATAAATGTGAAAATCGAAGCCCCGGGCAATCTGCTTGACTACGTAGTAGTCGAGAAAAAGGGGCGCAAGCTGGCCTGCAAGGTGGATTCAAAAGGCAACAATGTCAACATAATCGGTGTGACGGTATTCGTATCGATGCCGCCTGTCAGCTCCATAACAGCCTCTTCTGCGGCTAATGTGACTGTAGACTATGATTATAATTCAGACAAGCCGCTGTCGCTCTATGCTTCTTCAGCCGGCAGCATAGACATGGAGAACGTGTTCTTGCCGGAAAATGCGTACCTTGACATAACAGCCTCATCAGCTGCCAGCATAGACATAGATGAAGCCATTGTCGGATCGTTCAAGGGCAACATATCGTCAGCAGCAGACGTTGAGATTGACCACCTGACAGCCGATACTGCAACAATCCAGTGTTCAAGTTCCGCTAAGTTCGAGACAGACACGAGGGTGAATGTCCTGACAGCATCCAGTTCGTCGGCAGCGGACATGGAAATATCGGGAGTTGCCGGCAATGCCAGCCTGTCAGCCTCAAGCAACGGCAAGATAGATGCAGACGAACTCGACGCCAAACAAATCTCCGTTTCGGAGGATTGGCAGTCCGGCGGCAAAATCTGCGGCTTCGGCAAGGAACCGCGCAACTGTGGCAATGTAAGAGAATATGATTACGAAGACGAAATATACAGCGGCAAGAAGACCGCTGCGAAAACAGAGCAGAAGGCAGCCAAGGCCAAGCAGGTCAAACTGGAGATGCCGGAGCTCTAAGCCAATTATGCAAAAGTAAAAACAGACATATAATATAGGGTTTGAACGCAGCCGCCTCGTGAGAAGCGGCTGCGCTGCTGTTTGCGCATTTGCCAGCTCGACGGTTCGGAATGATTGTGCTGTCAGTGTAGGGACACGGCGTGCCGTGTCCGCAATCAAATCACTGCAAATCAAACAATTGTATCGGTCGCTCGGCGGACACGGCACGCCGTGTCCCTACCTTGCCACCCCTA
This sequence comes from Porphyromonadaceae bacterium UBA4702, assembly GCA_002404675.1. Classification (GTDB taxonomy): domain Bacteria; phylum Bacteroidota; class Bacteroidia; order Bacteroidales; family Muribaculaceae; genus Lepagella. The sequence continues at coordinate 3,892 of DHKE01000007.1, forward strand.
TCATACGCCAGTCTGCGCATTTTGCCACACCCTCTACTCGGAGGTGTCGGAGAAAAAAGTGTGCATTTTTTCTGTGGAGTGTGTCACAAACCGCGTTTTGCTGCGTCATGTATGTAAATGAACAAAACGACTATGACAAGAGCAACCATATTCTCGGGCGTATGCATGGCAGCGTTGCTGTGCTGCTCCATGCCCGCAAGCGCCGCCAAGACTGTGAGGCATTTCGAAATCAAAGAGCAGCTGGATAAGCTGGAAGTGTCTGCGAGCATCGAGGTGATATACACGCCGACTAACGCCCGAGATTGCATGCGTTTCAGACTGGAGGGCGAGGAAGAAAAGCTCGACTGCATAATGGTTCAACAGATGGGCGACAAGTTGATTTTCAAACTTAAACCCGATGTGAATGCACCAAGTGCAAAGGACGTGCAGGCATACATCTCGATGCCGCCCGTCAGTTCCATTTCGGTTACTTCGCCAGGCATTGTGACCGTTGACGGGGATTTTGATTCAGAAAAGTCGCTGACGCTCTATGCGTCGGTTTCTGGGAGTATAAATATGAACAATGTGTATCTGTCAGACAATTCATGTCTTGACGTCTCAACGTCGTCCTCTGGCAGCATCGACATGGACGATGCGTTTGCCGGCACATTCAAGGCCACGTCCTCGTCCTCCGGCGACATTGACATCAACAATCTCACTGCTGACACAGCTACAATCAGATGCTCAAGTTCGGGAGAGTTTGAGACTGAAATGAAGGTGAACGCATTGACCGCTTCGAGTTCATCGAACGGAAACATGAGCTTGTCCGGAATAGTTGGCAACGCGAGCCTGACCGCCTCAAGCAACGGCGAGATTGACGCTGAAGACTTGACTGCCAAGCGCGTGTCGATTTCGGAGAGCAAGCGCACTGGCGGCAAAATCATCGGCTTCGGCAAGGCCGACAGCGATGACGATGACGATGAGCTGAATGAAACCAAGGCCAGAAATGTCAAACTGGAGATGCCGTAAGCCAATCATGCAAAAGTAAAAACACATAATATAGGGTTTGAAACGCAGCCGCCTCGTGAGAAGCGGCTGCGCTGCATTTGTGATGGCTGTCGGCCGTCGTGTCAGAGCCGGGCAAGGATGAGTGCGGAGTATGGCGCGACGGACATCATGCCGCCCTTTGCAGTGCCGAGGCTGCCGTTTGGGGAGATCTTGCCTTCACTCGCGATTATCATCCAGTTGCCGCGCGGTATGTTGACTGTGCGTGCGGTGTCCGCGCCGTTGAACACGAGCTTTATCTCGCGCCATGGGTCGCCGTTGGCGTGGTTGAGCAGCGAGTAGGAGATGAGGTTTGGCATTTTGGCGGAATCTATTTTGTCAAACTTCAGGTGCTTGGCGATGTCTTCGGCAGAGGTCATGCGGAACGCTGGATGCTCACGGCGCAGCTGAGCCAGCGCGGCGTAATACTCGAACTGGTCATGGTATTTTGCCTTGTTGTTCCAGTCAATGGCGTTGATTGAGTCGGGGCTGTTATAGCTGTTGTGCACGCCCTTCTTGTCGCGCCATACCTCCTCGCCGGCAAACATGAACGGCGTGCCTTGCGAGGTGAACACGATAGTCTGCGCCAGCTTGGCGGCTGCCAGCATATTCTCTTCTGGCTCGCCTGCCATGGACTTGCGCAGCTTGTCCGTCAGGCACAGGTCGTCATGGCATGACACATAATTGACTATCATCTCCGGCGAAGAGGCGTATGCAAATTTCGAGTTGTTTCCTTTGGAATAGTCCACCTGCGGGTGTGCGGTGGATGCGACTATGCCGATTTTGACCGTCTCCTCGCAGCCGGGCTTGCCGGAGGCGAAGCCACGGTCGGCGGCATCGGAGTAATGCCCTTTGACCGCGTCGCGGATGTCATCGGAGAATACGGCGATGCCCTGCATCTTCGATACATTCTCTTTCAATGCCCGGCGGCCGGCGGCAAGAGGAGAATCACCTGCTGTCCACCCCTCGCCGTAGACGAATATCGAGGGGTTGACGGCTTTCAGTTCGCGAGCCACGCGGGACATTGTCTCGGCGTCGTGGATTGCCATGAGGTCGAAGCGGAAGCCGTCGATATGGTATTCCTCGGCCCAATATTTCACGGAGTTGACTATGTAGTCCGCCATTTGCGGGCGTTCCGAGGCCGTCTCGTTGCCGCACCCTGAAGCGTTGGAATACGAGCCGTCGTCCCAATGGCGGTGGTAGTAGCCCGGAGCAGTCAGCTCAAAGTTCGAGCCATCGTTCACTGCCGTATGGTTGTAGACCACGTCCATGACAACGCCTATGCCGGCATCGTGCAGAGCCTTGACCAACTCCTTCATCTCGCGTATGCGCGTTGCGGGATCAGACGGGTTGGTAGAATAGCTGCCTTCCGGCACGTTGTAGTTCTGCGGGTCATAGCCCCAGTTGTAGGTGTTGTATTGCAGGTTGGTCTCGTCCACGGAACTGTAGTCGAATGAGGGCAGTATGTGGACGTGCGTTATGCCGAGTTCCTTCAGGTGGTCGATGCCGGTGGCGAGACCCTGCAGCGAGACGGTGCCGTGCTCCGTCAGCGCGAGGAACTTCCCCTTGTTGGCAATGCCGGAGGAGGGGTGCATTGACATGTCGCGGTGGTGCATCTCATAGATTATCACGTCTGTGAAATGCTTCACTTCAGGGCCGTGGTCTGTATCCCAGCCTATCGGGTCGGTCTGCCGCATATTTATTATCGCGGCGCGGTTTCCACCCACTCCGACGGCTTTCGCCCACACGCCGGGAGTTTCGTCGAGCCAACGGCCGTTGTCCTTGACTTGGAAGGTGTAGAACATGCCGTACAGTTCGCGCGGCACGGCGGCAGTCCATGTGCCTGTGGCGGCATCGGCGGTCATGTCGAGGACCTCTATGGGCTTTCCTGTATGACCATTGTCATAGATGTTGACTAATGCAGCCTCCGCTTTTGGGCTCCACAGGCGGAATAAGGTGCTGCCGCCAGAAACCGTCATTTCGAGGTCATTGCCAGAATACGTGGGGTAAGCGGCAAATTTTTCATCGTAGCGGCTTTGCGCTGCCACTGATGCGCTGCACAGGGCAAGCAATGCGGCACAGGCTGTGCGATTGAGGTGTTTGTGATAGTTCATAACGTGACAAAAATATGATTTACAAGCAGTTGTAGTATATTCGAAAGTCAGCGCGGCGAGCCGCTGTGAGGCAAGGCTGCGTCAGATGTTGGCAGAGGAAAGCATCTTTTCGAGTTCAGGGGCAGTCACCCGGACCTTTAGCTCGCCGTCCATGGCGATTGATATGCCGCCGGTCTCCTCGCTGACTATGACACATACGGCATCGGAAGCCTGGCTCATGCCGAGGGCTGCGCGGTGGCGCAGTCCCAGCTGCTTGGGCACGTCCATGTCGTGGCTCACTGGCAGTATGCAGCCGGCGGCCTTGATGCGGTCGCGCACTATTATCATTGCGCCGTCGTGCAGCGGGCTGTTCTTGAAGAAGATGTTCTCTATCAGGCGGACGTTGATTTGCGCATCGAGCTGGTCGCCAGTGCTTATGTAGTCGGTGAGGGGTATTTTGCGCTGAAACACAATCAATGCGCCAGTCTTGGACTTGGACATTGACATGCAGGCATATACTACCGCCATGATGCGAGCGTGGTCGCGCTCGCTTATCTGCTTGTCATGGCGGAACAGCCGCCGTATCGAACGCCAGCGGTGCTGCGACCCCAAGTCGATGAGAAACCGCTTGATCTGCTCCTGAAACAGTATGACCAGCACTATCAGCCCGATGTTCATGAACTTGTCGAGAATAGTGCCGGTGAGCCTCATGCCGAAGACCTCGGAGGCAATGACCCACACCACGATGAACGACAGCACGCCGAAGAAGAGGCTCAGCGTGCCGGTCTTCTTCATGGTGCGGTACAGATAGTAGAGCATCAGCGCAACTATCAGTATGTCAATTATGTCCTTTATCCCGAAGTCGAGCATGGCTGGTGTGTTATGTGTTATACGGTTATGCCGGTGTGTTCTCGATGAGTTTGCCGACGAGTTTCACGGCTTCGGCCGCCGGGCGCACGTCGTGCACGCGGAGAATGTCCGCGCCGTTGAGCAGCGCAATGGTGTTCAGCACAGTTGTGCCGTTGAGGCAGTCTGCGGGGGTGTTGCCGAGAGTGCGGAATATCATGCTCTTGCGCGACAGCCCGGCGAGTACGGGATAGCCGAATATGCTGAAATTCTTCATCTCGGCGAGAAGCTGGTAGTTCTGGTCAACAGTCTTGGCAAACCCGAAGCCCGGGTCGATGATAATGTCATTCACGCCTTTCAGCCGCAGGTCGTGCACCTTGGCGGAGAGGTCGGAAATCACGTCGGCGGTTACGTCGTCGTAGTCGGTGAGCGACTGCATGGTCGAGGGGTTGCCGCGCATGTGCATCAGGATGTATGCGCAGTGGAGCGCGGCGACGGTGTCGCACATGTCGGGGTCGAGCGTGCCGCCGGAGATGTCGTTGATTATGTCAGCGTCCCACTCCTCAACACAGCGTCGGGCCACGCCGGCGCGGAATGTGTCTATTGAGACCGGCAACTGCGGCGCGACCTCGCGTGCGGCTTCCAGGCCTATGGCAAGGCGGCGGTATTCCTCGTCAGGGCTGATGTCGTCTGCGCCCGGGCGTGAGGAGTAGCCACCGATATCGAGCATGTCAACGCCCTCTTCCGCCATCACGCGGATGCGTTCCTTGGCGGCGGCGAGTTCCGGCGTGCGGCTGCCGCTGAAAAACGAGTCCGGCGTCATGTTGACTATGCCCATCACCTGCGGACGCTCAAATGTCAGCAGTTTGCCCTTGATGTTGATGCTTCTCATATCCTTTCATCCAGATTAATCACCGTTGCCGCCCTCCTTGCGAGGAGCGTCACGGCGCGGTTATTTATTTCTATGCGAAATTAACAAAAAAAACTCGTACACGCGCCACGCGGTTGCCACAAATCGCCCGAAGCCACGCTGCGAGGCTGTCGCCGTTGTCGTTCATGAGTCCTTTTTATTGATTTTTTGCGGCATTTCCGCTTTAACCCTGCCGCGAGGACGTTGTCTTAGTAATATGAGAAACATGATGATTATAACTGCATTGACTGAGTGATTATGAGACAACACACTGTTCTTGCTATTTTTGCGATAGCGGCGGGAGCCGCAGTCGCGGCAGCCGGGTCATCGCATGTCCGGGGCAGGGTGGTAGACGAGTTCGGCGACGGACTGCCGGGCACTTCCGTCTACCTCCTCTCGCTTCCCGACAGCGTGTCGCGAGGCATGACAATGACCGATGCCGACGGCCGGTATGCGTTTGAAACCGACTCCGCAGGGCGGTATATGCTGATGATGACGATGACCGGGATGCAGCCAGCCGCGCTGGACGTGACAGTCACAGGCGGCGAGGCTGCCGATTCTATCGAGGTCGAAGACGTGATGCTCACCGAGAGTGCGGCGATGCTGCAGGAGGTGGTGGTCAAGGGTGTCAAGACGGCTGTGATAGCCCGCGAGGACACGCTGGAGTACAACGCCGGCTCGTTCCACACACGCACCAACGCGACTGTCGAGGATTTGCTCAAGAAACTTCCCGGCGTGGAGGTCGGCTCTGACGGCTCCATCTCCTCCGGCGGCAAAACGGTGACAAAAATCCTCGTTGACGGCAAGGAGTTTTTCGGTGACGACCCCTCTGCCGCTACCAAGAACCTCCCCTCTGACATGGTGGACAAGGTGCAGGTTATCAACCAGAAAAGCGATCTGGCGCGGCTCACGGGCGTTGACGACGGCGAGGAGGAGACGGTCATCAACCTCTCGGTGAAGAAGAACATGCGCAACGGCTGGTTCGGCAATGCCGAGGCTGGCTACGGCACTGACGGCCGCTACAAGTATTCGTTCAATGTCAACCGCTTCCACAACGGCAACCAGATAACGCTGCTGGGCGGCGGCAACAACATCAACGAGATGGGCTTCGCCGACCGCGGGCGCGGACGGTTCGGCTCCTTCGGAGGCTCTGACGGCATCAACTCGTCACAGCACATCGGCCTGAACTTCAATGTCGGCGACAAGGAGCGGCTGCGCGTGGGCGGCAACGTGATATATTCACATTCCGACCGCAAGACCATCAGCTCGACGGAAACGCAGTACCTGTTCCCCGACTCGGTGAGCTGGCTGAGTTCAGGCACTGAAGCCCGCGACCGCGGGCATAACGTCAATGCTGACTTCCGTCTGCAATGGAAGATAGACGAGGCCAACACCATCGACTTCCGCCCGCATTTCGTGTTCTCGCACCGCGACATGGAGAAGGCCGACTCGGCGACACTGCGTGCCGGCGACGCTGACCTCTCGCGAGTGTACCGCAATGACAGCGAGCGGCGCATACGCGGCAACAGCTATGACATATCAGGCAACCTGATATTCAACCATAATTTCCTCTCGCACCCCGGTCGCTCGATAAGTGCGCAGCTGCGCTATTCATTCTCCGACGCACGGCAGTACGAGTACTCGTGGAACAAGATAAAGTACTACCTGCTCAGCGACGATGACGAGGAGCTGTTCCGGTATCTCAACACACGGCAGTGGGGTTCGACCCTCAACGGCCGCATCACCTGGACTGAGCCGATAGGCGATGCCTCTCGCGGCAACTACCTGACCATCGCGTACAGCGCGGACTACCGGTGGAACAATGCCGACCGCATGACATATTCGCTCGACCCGCTGCTGTTCCCCGGCTCTCTGGACACGCCGGACGGAAATGTCCCCGCAGGAGCATCGTTTGAGGACAACCTCTCCAACCGGTTCCGCAACCGCTTCTTCACGCAGGAGCTGCAGCTGGGCTACAAGCGCGTGGCCCGCAACTTCAACCTCGAGACCGGCCTCGTGTTCTCGCCGGCCTCGTCGAGCAGCACCGACCTCATCAACGACGCCCGCAACATACCCACGCGCTGGGTGTACAACGTCGCGCCGTTCCTGCGCATGAAGCTGAAATTTTCCGACAACTCGACACTGCGCCTCCATTACCGCGCTCGCACCTCGCAGCCCTCAATGAGCCAGCTGCAGCCGGTAGCTGACACTTCCGACCCTCTCAACATCACAGTCGGAAACCCCGCGCTGAAGCCGTCGTTCACACAGTCTGTAATGGCGCATTTCAACGACTTCAACACCGACGCGCAACGCTCCATATTCGGGGTCCTGAACGCCTCATACACATCAAATGACATCGCCGTCAACTCGGTGACCAATCCCGAGACTGGCGTGCGCACCACCACATACGACAATGTCAACGGCAACTGGCAGCTCATGGCTATGGGCATGCTGACACAGCCGCTGCGCAACCGCAACTGGCGCATCAACGCCCGGCTGAACACCCGTTACGTCTCCTCCGCAGGATTTGTGGACGGCGACCGCAACCGCAGCGGCAACTTCTCGATTGCCCCATCGGCCGGCGTGACATTCTCGTCTGACATATTCCAGTTCACCCTCGGCCCGTCGTACAGCTTCCAGCTCGCCACCGCCACGCTTCAGTCACAGCCCAACCGCAAGGTGCACTCATTCGGTTTTGATGCCGATGCCTCGCTCTACCTCCCCTTCGGCCTCGAGCTGACGACAGACCTCTCCATGGCGCACAACACCGGATACACCGCCGGCTACAACACAAACCAGTGGCTGTGGAACGCCCAGCTGTCATATTCGCTGCTGCGCGACAAGTCGCTGACCCTCTCATTGAGCGTCTACGACATACTGCAGCAGAAGAAGAACATCAGCCGCAGCGTGAGCTCGTCGGCAATCATAGACTCGCGGGTCAACGACCTGACACGCTACGCCATGCTGTCAGTGACATGGAAGTTCAACTCCTTCGGCTCTCGCAAGAACATTCCCAGAGTGGACGGCGACGACCGCCCCGAGCCTCCCATGGGAGGCGAGCCTCCGAAAGGCGGTGGCGGCAGACCGCCGATGGGACCTCCCCCCGGCGGCATGTAATCCCCCGAAACACACATGATTACAGGCAGGTGGTGTGCCAATTCGGACGCACCACCTGTCTATAGTTTTGGCGAGGACTGCCGGGCTGTTGCACAATCCGGATTTTTGCATTAACTTTGTTGGTGACATCGCGACGGAGCGGCTGGAAGCCGTTGCCGCAGCATAAAGTCAAACATCATAATATCAAGAAGATATGGCAAACAAGAGATTATTCAAGAAATTCGTGTCATCGCTCGGCGCAGCGGTCGCAGAGGAAATCATGATAAACTATTATTGCAACGAGGGCATCGACCGCGAGGTTTCCGAGCGGTGCGTGCGCACAGTGCTCGGCGCTGTCAACAGCGCCCTCTCGCAGGCCAACGCCTCATTCGGCAAGCGTGTCAAGGACTTCGATGACCGCAAGGCCTACAACGCTGCCAAAAAGCAGTTCACCAAGGAGCTGTTCCGCGGCATCAACGCCAATATCATGAACGCCATCAACCAGTCGCTCAAGGAATTCAATGCGGCTGTACCCCAGTCTATAAAGGACCGCAACAAGGAGGCTGCGCAGTAATACCGCTGCAAGGGTTTTACGAAATGCCTTTGACGGAGGTGGATGCGGATTGACGTGTCCTGCCGTCTGGCGTGCATGATCCGCAAGGCTGTGCACGCTGTTAACCTTACCATAGCAACATGACACAGAAAGACCTGAACATAGCCCTCCTGCCAATGCAGATAGTGTGGGGGGACAAGGAGAAGAACCTCGCCACGCTCGCCGAGGCGGCAGCAAACGTGCATCCGCTTACCGACCTGCTTGTGCTGCCGGAGATGTTCTCGACAGGCTTCCTAACCTCCGACAAGGAGGCAATACGCCCGTATGCCGAGCGCAACACCGGCGAGACCATTGATTTCATCAAGCAGCTCGCAGCCCGGCACAACATGGCCATAGCCGGCAGTTTCATTGCAGACTCGGGAGGCTCGCTGTACAATCGCGCTTTCTTCATAGAGCCGTCCGGCGACGAGACTTTCGCCGACAAGCGACACCTGTTCACATTCGCCGGCGAGCACAAGAGCTTCTCTCGCGGCCACGACCGCCTCGCTGTGAGATACCGTGGCTGGAACATAGCAATGATAGTGTGCTATGACATCCGTTTCCCGGTATGGTGCCGCAACCGCGCCAACGAGTATGACGTGCTGCTCGCCGTTGCCAACTGGCCCAAGGTGCGCATTGACGCATGGAACAAGCTGCTGCCGGCACGTGCTATCGAGAACCTCGCGTACCTGTGCGGCGTGACCTGCAAGGGCGTGGACGACAAGGGTTTTGAATATGACGGCTCATCGGAGGTGTACGACTTCAAGGGCAAGCCCGTAGGGATACGCACCGAAGGCAGCGACATCATCTATGCGACCCTCAACAAGGAGAAGATTGATGCTTTCCGCTCCAAGTTCGGCGCGTGGCGTGACGCGGACAGCTTCACAATTTCAGACGACGAAATAATCTGACTCTTTCGTATAAATCAAATAAGCCGCGACAGAAAGTCTGTCGCGGCTTACTTGATTATCAGCGGCAATGGCCATCATTGCTGTAAGCATACATACACAAAAGCAGTTCCCCGCTGTATAGCAGGGGAACAGCCTTATGTATCTGTGTCAACGAGAGCCGTCCTCAGACGATCGTCATCACTTGCTTGCCAGATGGTCTGATACGCTCAGCGAAGCGCGACCTTTGGCGCGACGGCGTGACAATACCTTGCGTCCGTCCTTGGTAGCCATTCTCTCACGGAAACCGTGCTTGTTGACTCTTCTGCGGTTTGAGGGCTGAAATGTTCTTTTCATCGTATGTCGTGTTTTTTATTTCGGGTTTTCGGACTGCAAAATTAGGAAATCATTTTCATTCCACAAAATTATTCCCCCCTTTTCGTGTGCCAGCACGCCCGTTGTGCCTATTTTTATGCCGTATATGCCCCCCGCCTTTGCCTGTTCGGGGATTTTTTGTAATTTTGCAGCCTAATCGTTTGACACATAACTATAAAGGAAACATACCTATATGATGAACGCTCAAGACATCAAGAACGGCACCTGCATCCGCATGGACGGCCGCCTCTATTTCTGCGTGGAGTTCCTGCACGTAAAGCCCGGCAAGGGCAACACTTTCATGCGCACCAAGCTGAAAGACGTCGTTGACGGCCGTGTGATAGAACGCCGCTTCAACATCGGCGAGAAGCTCGAAGACGTGCGTGTGGAACGCCGCCCCTACCAGTACCTCTATGCCGACGGAGGCGACGACATATTCATGAACCAGGAGACCTTCGAGCAGATCCCTATCTCCAAGGCACTCGTGACAGGCTCTGACTTCATGAAGGAGGGCGACATCGTGGAGGTGGTGAGCGACGCAAGCACTGACACAGTCCTCTATGCCGAGATGCCGATGAAGACTGTCCTCGAAATCACTTACACCGAGCCGGGCCTGAAGGGCGATACCGCCACCAACACTCTCAAGCCCGCGACTGTAGAGACAGGCGCGACTGTCCGTGTGCCCCTCTTCATCAACACTGGCGAGAAAATCGAGGTTGACACCCGCGACGGCAGCTACGTCGGCCGCGTGAAAGCCTGATCATACACAAATCTAACTGGCTATGAGCCGACAGCCCGAACAGCAGACGGAGATTTCCATAATCGTGCCGGTCTACAACCGCCGTGACGAGGTGCGCGACCTGCTCGACAGCCTGTCGCGCCAGACAGACAGCGGCTTCGAGATTGTGATAGTCGAAGACGGCAGCACCGACCCGTGCCGCGACATCTGCGACGAATACGCCTCGCGGCTGAACCTGAAGTATTTCCACAAGGGGAACGAGGGCCGCAGCATAGCCAGGAATTACGGAATAGAACGAGCCGACGGAGACTTCTTTGTCTTCGTCGACTCTGACTGCATACTCCCCGCAGAATATATTGCCACCCTGCGCCGCGAACTGCGCGACAACCCCACCGACTGTTTCGGAGGGCCTGACGCTGCGCACTGCTCGTTCAGCGACACGCAGAAGGCGATAAACTATTCCATGACGGCGTTCCTGACCACCGGCGGAATACGCGGAGGCAAGGTGCAGCTGGAGAAGTTTGTGCCCAGGACGTTCAACATGGGCTTCTCGCGCAGAGTGTATGAGAAGGTCGGCGGTTTCCGTGAGATGTTCTCCGAGGACATAGACATGAGCACGCGCATACGCCTTGCCGGCTTCAGCATCAAGCTGTACCGCGACGTTAAGGTGTACCACAAGCGGCGCGTGGATATGCGCAAGTTCTGGCGGCAGGTGCACGTGTTCGGAATGTCGCGCATCACCTTGCAGCTCATCTATCCTGGCTCGATGAAGGCGGTACATTGGCTGCCGGCTCTGTTCGTGGTTTTCGCAACGGCAATGGTAATCGGCAGCTTTTTCTGCATTTGGTCGCTGCTGCCGCTTGCCGTATACCTCATAGCCTTGTGGATAAGCGCGATATGCTCCACAAAATCGCTGAAAATAGGTTCGCTCGCCGTGGTGGCAGCGATGACGCAGCTGTGGGGCTACGGCACGGGCTTCATACGCGCCTACGTCTGGAAGATATTGCTGCGCCACGGACGCGACGAGCAGCAGGAGATTGAGATGCGCCGGGGCAAATAGTGCTGTTTTCAACCGTTCCGCGATGATAGTCAATGAACAGGAGCCGCATTATGCCGGCAAGGACGCAACGCCGATGGCTCCGGTGCGTACCGTCAAGGAGATGGACGAGGACGAGCAGCCGCGTGAAAAGGCGTTCAGCCACGGCGTAGGCGTGCTTTCCGTACCCGAACTGCTGGCGGTGATACTCCGCACCGGCATCCCCGGCAAGCCTATTACAGAAATGATGCGCGAGATGATGCGTGCCAACGACGGGCGGCTTCATACGCTGGAGCGTCGCTCGCGTGCCGAAATCATGAGCATCAAGGGAATCGGGCGCACCAAGGCGATACAGATAGAGGCTGTCATGGAGCTGATACGCCGCTACACTGCCGAAACGGCATCTGAAGACCCGGTGATACGCTGTTCGCAAGACATTTTCCGTGTCATGCAGCCGCGCATCGGCAACCTCGCCCATGAGGAAATCTGGGTGTTGCTGCTGGCGCGTAACAACCGCATTATCCGTATGTTCCGCGCCTCACAAGGCGGGATTTCCGCAAGTGTTTTCGACATAAAGGTCGTGATGAAAGAGGCTCTGGTGGAAAACGCCTCGACACTCGCGCTTTGCCACAATCACCCGTCGGGCAACCTGACCTCGTCGCGCTCGGATGACGACATGACTGAGAAATGCGCCACAGCGTGCCGCAACCTCGACATCCACATGCTCGACCACCTGATAATCACCGCACAGGGGTATTTCAGCTACCGAGACCGGGGGCTTATGCCGTAACCCTCATAATAATAGGACTGCTCGATGCCCTTGAAAATGACTTCGCGGTCGTCTATGCGGTCTGTCAGTGCCGGTTGCAGCAAGAAACGCAATTCCAAGTCGTTGACAGGGCTGCGCTCCATGGCTTGAAGGTACAGATCTTTGTCTACCAGCTGCCAATCGATTACTTTACCGAGCCTCCGGCGCAAAATCATGTCGAGCCAGATGCGAGTAGACCTGCCGTTGCCCTCCATAAACGGATGCGCCACGTTCATCTCCACATATTTGGCTATTATTTCCTCGTATGTAGTTTCCGGCATCCGCTCAATCGCCGCCAACGCTTCTTTCAGGTAGAGGCAGTTGGCAAAACGGAAATTCCCCTTGCTGATGTTCTTGTCACGTATCTGCCCGGCGAAATCGTACAGTCCGCCGAAAAGAGCCTTGTGTATGGCCTGAAGTCCGGCGACTGAGCCAACCTCGATGTTGTATATGTCACCCGACTCGAAAAGGCGTTTCGCGTTTTCGAGACTCCGGGCGTCAATGTCCTTTGTGTGTCCGCTCATTTTGCGGCACGCTTGCGCTCCAGGTCGTCGAGGATGATTTTGCGCAGCCGCAGGTGGTTGGGCGTAACCTCCACATACTCATCCTCCTTGATGTATTCGAGGGCTTCTTCGAGCGAGAAAACTACAGGCGGCACAATTTTCACCTTGTCGTCTGAGCCGCTGGCCCGCATGTTCGTCAGCTTCTTCGACTTGGTGACGTTGACCACGATGTCATTGTCCTTGGCGTTCTCGCCGACGACCTGGCCTGCATACACCTCCTCCTGCGGGAAGATGAAGAAACGTCCGCGGTCTTGGAGCTTGTCTATCGCGTATGCGTATGCGGTACCGGCTGAAAGAGCAATGAGCGAGCCGTTTACGCGGCGCTGTATGTCGCCTTTCCAAGGCTGGTACTCGAGAAAGCGGTGCGCCATGATGGCCTCGCCTGCGGTTCCGGTAAGCACGTTGTTGCGCAGTCCGATGATGCCTCGAGAGGGGATTGTGAACTCGATGTTGATGCGGTCTGCCTGAGTCTCCATTGACACTATCTCGCCACGGCGGCGCGTCACCATGTCGATGACCTTGGAGGAGTATTCCTCCGGCACATTGATGGTCAGCACCTCGACGGGCTCGCATTTCTGGCCGTCTATCTCCTTTATGATGACCTGCGGCTGACCTACCTGCAGCTCATACCCCTCGCGGCGCATGGTCTC